>NZ_JTLF01000341.1:0-39473 GCF_000798855.1 Enterobacter sp. ZOR0014
GGGGGGGGGGCTGATGTTTTCAAGCCTATATGTCTGGTCAACTAGTCTGGAGTAATTTGACTGAGACGTAACTAATAGTGGAGAAAAGAGAGAGACTCACTCTTTTCTCTTATATCTATTAATTAATGTAAATTGTGATCATTCAGACATTGACAACAGGCCATCATCCAGTCGATTTCCCTGGATTTTTATACCTGCTAATAACGCATCCATATTAGCCAAATCTTCCGTAGTTAATTCAAGATCAATCGCTTTCAAGTTGTCGTCGATATATGCAACTTTATCCATCCCGGGGATTGGTACGATCCATGGTTTTTGTGCCAATAACCATGCCAGAGCTACCTGCACAGGTGTAGCTCCTTTACTAGCCGCTACTTCTCGGAGCATGATGACTAATGGCATATTTGCTTTTATTGCCTCTGGGGTGAAGCGCGGGAAGTTTGCACGTAAATCTGTTGCGCTATCGAATTTTGTCGAGGTATCAATCGTTCCTGTCAGGAATCCGGTCCCCAGCGGTCCCCATGGCACAAACCCGATCCCCAATTCCTCACAAACGGGCAATACTTCTGCTTCAGGCTCGCGAGTCCACAAAGAATACTGGTTTTGTACAGCCGTGACAGGAGTTACTGCATGTGCCCGACGAATTGTTGCAGCACCAACTTCGGATAATCCATAGTGACGGATCTTTCCTTCCTTAATTAAATCTCCCAGCGTTCCCGCAACATCTTCAATCGGGACATTCGGATCCACACGGTGCTGATAAAAGAGATCGATATAATCTGTTTTCAGGCTTTTCAGGGATGCTTCGGCAACAGCACGGATGTTTTCCGGGCTGCTATCAACGCCTGTTGTCACGCCATTTTCCAGTTTGAAACCAAATTTGGTCGCAATAATAACTTTTTCACGGTATGCAGATAACGCGTTACCTACAAGCTTTTCATTCGTATAAGGGCCATAGGCCTGTGCGGTGTCAAAAAAGTTAATTCCTCTTTCGAGGGCAGCATGAAGAACGTCAATCCCGGTCCGCTCATCAACAGCGCTACCGGTTCCAAAACTTAAATTCATAGCTCCCATACCCAATGCTGATACATTTAATCCGCTACGACCTAATTGACGATATTTCATATTGAATTCCTTACTCATTAAACACGGGCTATGCCCAGGCTGTCATGTAAATAAAGTGATGGTTCAATCACTATGCGGTTAATCAGATCGGCAATACTTAATCGGGAAACACTGCTGCCCCTAAAAAGCTCATTTTTGTGGGTTAGCTCATATTCAACTTCATGCCCATTGGTAAACCACGCAGGTCGGATTATCGTATGATCGAGCCCCGCATTTTCTATAATCTTTGTGGATTCCCGATATGGAGCCAAAGTAATGCCATACTTTTCACCCGGGACTTCATCATATATACCCATTGAGCTAATAAATATCAAACGGCGCACACCCGTAGATTTCATTGCACGAACAATCGTTTCGGCTTGTTCTTTCATATTACCGGACAGGTTGGCGTACACAATATCTTTACCGTTCATGGCGAGTCTGAGTTGTTCATAATCCAGAACATCACCTTCAACCATGGTTACCCTGGCTGTATCCGGATTTTGCAGGCGTCCACTGTCACGTAAGTACAGAGTTAAAAGAGTCTGGCTGTTATCCAGTATGTAGCGGGTAGCCACTCGTGCAAGAGAGCCCGCAGCCCCCAAAATCAATAGATTTGTCATTCTTCGCATACCTCATTCCAAATCGCTGAGGATAATATTAACGAACCTGATTGTATTTGTATGTGGATTAATCATGCATTCTGTATCCTCAGTTATGGAATAATGAAAAGTACCTTTATGAATGATATATGATAAAAAAGCTTTATTCATGAGTGTGAGTCATAACGCTTATCAGCTTACGATGATTATTAATTGCTTCCGGAGCGATATTATCGTACGCATTACTCTTGTTTATGCAGGTATTTATGAACTGTTCCCCCTCCGTGAAGACAACCGGACTACTGTTTATTCTTATCCTCAGCGCCCTGATGGCGTTTACGTCCTTGTCTACAGATATCTATCTTCCCGCTATGCCCATTATGGCGAAGGAGTTGCAGGGGGATGCAGAATTAACGATTACCGGTTTTTTGATTGGCTTCTGTCTGGCACAGCTCATCTGGGGGCCGATCAGCGATCGCTTCGGTCGTCGCCCTCCTCTAATAATCGGCATGGTGTTATATATTATCGGTTCCGCAGGATGCGCACTTTCTACTGACATCTCGCATATCGTTTTCTGGCGCGTATTTCAGGCGCTTGGGGCCTGCACCGGTCCGATGCTGGCGCGCGCCATGATTCGAGATCTGTTTAGCCGTACTCGTGCCGCCCAGATGCTTTCAACATTAACCATTGTCATGGCGATTGCCCCTATTGTTGGCCCACTTCTTGGCGGGCAGATAATTAAATTCACTTCCTGGCATGCCATTTTCTGGTTGTTGACGGCAATTGGCACATTCATGCTGCTGTCACTTTACTGGTTGCCTGAAACATTGCCGATTGAACGTCGAGTATCGGCCTCAATGAGTGATGTGTTCCGGACATATTATCGGTTACTCAGTCATGTGAATTTTATGAAATTCACCTTCTGTCTGACGTTTTATTATGTGGCCGTTTATGCATTTATCGCTGGCTCTCCTTTTATCTATATCACATATTTTAATGTTGATCCGCAGCATTACGGTTGGTTGTTTGCCGTCAATATTATTGGTGTTATGGGGCTAAGTGCGGTTAACCGTCGCCTGGTACAACACTACCCTCTGGAAACGCTCTTAAAAGGCGCAGTACTGATTGCCGCTATTGCGTCATTAGTCGTGGCTGTTGCGACAAAACTTAATGTCGGTGGCATAGCCCTGATTGCCCTCGCAATTTTCATCCTGTTTTCAATGAATGGCATTATTGCCGCCACGGCAACGGCCGCCGCGCTGGATGCGGCGCCGAATTTTGCGGGGTCGGCTTCTGCACTGATTGGTTCACTCCAGTACGGCAGTGGCATCATTTCATCATTGCTGTTGGCAATGTTCAGCGACGGAACCCCCTGGACGATGGGCTGGATTATCACGTTTTTCACTCTGGCCAGCGCAGCCATAGCGCTGACCACGCGAGTGAGTAAGGCTGGTCATTAAATATTTGTGCTAAAGAAGGCATCAAACTGCCCTATCGTTGCATCGACATAGCGTGGTACTCAATAGAATTGTCAGGGCAGCGTCAGCCTGACGATATGTCGACGTGATTAGAATCATTGCAGGTAATTCCCATCATCGTAGATAAGTACACTTCGCATGATCAGACATTTACGTTTCCTCGGACTGTTGCTGCCCTTATTCACATTTTCATCCAGGGCAGCGGAACAATATCCCGCTGTCCATATTGCCCCAGCAGGAAGTCAGAACTCGGTGTATGGGCCCACCGAGAACTTTGCCGGTCGTGTCAGGATTGATCCTCTCTTCAAACCGGATAACGACATCAGTGTTTCCGGGGCTTATGTCACGTTTGAACCAGGCGCTCGTTCCGCCTGGCATACGCATCCGGCAGGTCAGCGGCTGATTGTGACCTCTGGTGTTGGGCTCACCCAACAAGAAGGCCAGCCGGTGCAGGTTATCCGCGCCGGTGACGTTGTCTCTTGCCCGGCGGGCGTCAAACACTGGCACGGGGCGGCCCCCGGCAGCGCGATGACGCATCTGGCGATAACCGGGATTGTGGATAGCAAAAGCGTTAACTGGATGGAGAAAGTGACAGATGAACAATACCACGCCTATTAAAGCATTAGCGGCATCGTTACTGCTGACCTTTGGTTTTGGTCTCGCGGCAAATGCTGCCCCCGTCAATAAAGGAGCCTCAGAAATGAACCACGAACAAACGGTTTCAGATACGTTGTCAGCCCGCCAGCAGGCCATTTCGTTGATTGCTGTATCGATGGCTAGCAGTCAGATGGATAAGCTGAATGCCGCCCTGAATCAGGGGCTTGACGCCGGACTCACGATAAACGAAACCAAAGAGATTCTCGTCCAGCTCTATGCCTATACGGGCTTCCCCCGTAGCCTGAATGCGCTTAGTGAACTGATGAATGTCGTCGAAGCACGTAAACAACGTGGTATCAAAGACGTTGAGGGTAAAGAACCGGTTGCCCCGATCCCTGTCGGGGATGACCTTCGCCGTGTCGGTACCGCAAACCAGACAAAAATCTCAGGCGCTCCCGTCCAGGGCCCGCTGTTTGATTTTGCCCCGGTGATTAACCAGTTCCTGCAAACGCATCTTTTCGGTGATATTTTCGCCCGCGATAACCTCGACTGGCAAAGCCGCGAGCTGGCAACGGTTGGCGCATTAGCAGCCACTCCAGGCGTTGAAGCACAGCTGTTATCGCATACACGAGCAAGCATGCGGGTCGGCCTCACGGCAGCACAGCTGCGGCAGCTTGCACAGGTTCTGCGTGAACATGGCGAAAGTGATGCCGCAACGCGAGCTGAAAAAGCACTGCAGCAGGCGCTCGCAAACAATTAGGAGTGGGTTATGGAGCATGAACCCAACCGCAGAATGTTAATCTCCGCACTAGCTGGTTTCACGCTGATGAACGTTTCTTTGGCATCAGCGGCGACCGGAACCGCAAACGTGCAGGGTAAAAGCCGTGTTCTGGTGGCGTACTTTTCCCGCAGCGGAAATACACGAGTCATTGCGGGCGTCATTCACCGCAGCCTGAATACCGATCTGTTTGAAATCGAACCGGCTACGCCTTATCCAGAAGACTATTTTCAGACCGTTGAACAGGCGAAAAATGAGCGTGAGCGAGGCGTAAAACCGGCATTAAAAAATAACATTGCAGACATCTCACGCTACGAGACCGTTTATTTAGGCTTTCCGATCTGGGGGACCAGCGTGCCGCCTGTAGTTCAAGCATTTCTCAGCAGCCACAACCTTGCGGGCAAATTGCTCATCCCCTTCATTACTCACGGTGGCTACGGTAAAGGAGACAGCGACGACATCCTTACCCGTCTCGCCGCAACTGCGCGTCGGGAAAAACCGCTGGTTATTGAATGCGACCAGGAGCGAAGAACAACTGAAATGGTCACCAGTTGGTTAGAGACAATACGCAGTTAATCGTCCGCATTCATGAGTCTGCCAAATAAGGGCAATCAGGGGGGGCTTAATAATTAACGCTGACAACTCAGATATGATCGAACGGCAAACATAACAGAGGATGTAATATTGAAGACAATCTTAAAAACGCTGGCCATATGCATGATGGCGGGTGGCCTGGTGGCTCAGTCGGTATACGCCGAGCCGTTGGTCATTCAGGAACAGGGAAGCTTTTCTGCTGGCGGTACTATCAACACCGCTCCAGGTAAATTTGACGCGAAGAAGCCGCTGGATTCCGCTGGCCAAACCTACCATGGCGATCATGCGTCTGTCTTCTACCAAATTCCTGAGAATCCGCATAAATACCCTATCGTCATGCTGCACGGCGCAGGTCAGTTCTCCCGTACCTGGGAAAGTACCCCGGATGGTCGCGAAGGGTTCCAGAACATATTCTTGCGTCGTGGGTTCTCAACTTATCTTGTCGATCAACCACGCCGGGGCAGCGCCGGGCGCACGACTGTAGAAGGTACTGTTACGCCTAAACCGGATGAACAAATGTGGTTTAACCAGTTCCGAGTTGGCGTGTGGCCAGAGTATTTTAAAGGTGTTCAGTTTTCTCACGACAAAGAAGCGTTGAACCAGTATTTCCGTCAGATGACCCCGAACACCGGACCGTTTGATATCAATGTGATCTCTGATGCGATGTCCGCCGTCGTGGATAAATCCGGCCCCGCTATCCTCTTCACCCACTCTCAGGGTGGCGGGCCAGGCTGGTACACTGCGATGAAAAATGACAAGGTCAAAGCCATTGTCGCCTTCGAGCCGGGAAGCAGCTTTGTCTTCCCGGAAAAAGAACTCCCTGCCCCTATGCCAAGCGCGTTTGACACGCTAAAGGGTGAGCCAGTGCCAATTGAACAGTTTATGGCACTGACCAAAATCCCGATTCTGATTATTTACGGCGATAACATACCGGATAAACCTGTCTCCATGCCCGCGCAGGACAGCTGGCGCGTACGTCTGGCGATGGCTCGCGAGTGGCGTGACGTGGTCAACAAGCATGGCGGGGATGTCACTGTGACACATCTGCCTGAAGTAGGAATCAAAGGGAATACTCACTTTCCGTTCTCCGACCTGAATAACATCCAGATTGCTGATTTGGTTTGCAAGTTTCTTAAAGATAAAAATCTCCAGTAGCCATACATAAGCGTTGCTCACAATTCATTTATGAGTACAGCTAATTAACCTTAGACAATATTACTCTCTAATCAAATAAATAAGGGTGCGTTAAGCTCTTTTCACCCCCTGGATTGAGGATATTCATGTGCAAACTGTAAAACTGAACAACGGTATTGAAATGCCCCTGCTGGGCTTTGGTGTCTTCCAGATGACTGATACTGCTGAATGCGAAAGAGCCGTTATTGATGCAATTTATGCGGGATACCGTCTGATCGATACTGCAGCGTCTTACCAGAATGAGACCCAGGTCGGGAACGCTCTGAAACAGACTGGTATCGCCCGTAACGAACTCTTTGTAACGACCAAACTGTGGCTGCAGGATACTAATTATGAAGGCGCTAAAGCACAGTTCGAACGCTCCCTGAACCGGCTGCAACTTGATTACGTCGACCTGTATTTGATTCACCAGCCTTATGGCGATGTCCATGGAGCATGGCGTGCAATGGAAGAACTGCAGCAGGCAGGCAAAATTCGTGCTATCGGCGTAAGCAACTTCCATCCTGACCGACTGGCCGACCTTATCGCCTTCAACAACGTGGCTCCTGCGGTGAACCAAATTGAAGTTAACCCCTTCAACCAGCAGCTGCATGCGGTTCCATGGAATCAAAGCCATGGCATTCAGCCGGAAGCCTGGGCACCGTTTGCTGAGGGTAAAAATGGCCTGTTCCAGCATCCCATGTTAACGGCAATTGGCCAGAAGTACGGCAAAAGCGTGGGCCAGGTTGTACTGCGTTGGATCTTCCAGAGAGGCATCATTTCACTGGCGAAGTCGGTGCGCAAAGAACGCATGGAAGAGAACATCAACATTCTCGATTTTGAACTCAGCTCTGAAGATATGCTGCAGATTGCCGCCCTCGACACCGCAACCAGCGCCTTCTTCTCTCACCGCGATCCGGCGATGGTGGAATGGCTGACTGGCCGCAAACTTGATGTTTAAGTAGCGATAAAAGAGGTATTCATTCAATGCAAAAACGTTATCTGGGTAAATCCCGACTCGAAGTCTCCTCGCTTGGGCTAGGCTGCATGGGCTTAAGCCACGGCTACGGCCCGGCGACCGATACTCGTCAGGCTATCGAGCTGATTCGCGCAGCGGTTGAACGTGGCGTCACCTTTTTCGATACCGCTGAAGTGTATGGCCCTTTCCTTAATGAAGAGGTTGTCGGCGAAGCCTTAAAACCATTTCGTGACCGCGTGGTCATCGCCACTAAGTTTGGTTTTACTTTTGGCGACGACAACAAGCAGCAGATTTTAAACAGCCGTCCGGAGCATATCCGTGAAGCTGTGGAAGGATCATTACGCCGTCTCAAGACTGATGTCATTGATCTGCTGTATCAACATCGTGTCGACCCGGATGTCCCCATTGAAGATGTTGCGGGAACAGTGAAGGACCTGATCGCTGAAGGTAAAGTTAAACATTTCGGTCTGTCCGAAGCGGGGGCGCAAACTATTCGTCGTGCGCATGCCGTACAACCTGTCACTGCCCTGCAAAGCGAATACTCAATGTGGTGGCGCGAGCCTGAACAAGAGATCCTGCCACTTCTTGAGGAACTCGGCATAGGATTTGTTCCCTTCAGCCCGTTAGGTAAAGGATTCCTGACTGGAACCATTAACGCTTCCACAGCCTTTGCAGAGAATGACTTCCGCCGTAAAGTCCCTCGTTTCGAGACCGAAGCACTGGAATCCAATAAACAACTTGTTGCTCTTTTGGAAGTAATTGCAAAAGACAAAGGCGTCAGCCCGGCACAAATTGCGCTGGCATGGCTGCTTGCTCAAAAAACCTGGATTGTCCCTATTCCGGGTACAACAAAACGCCATCGTCTGGAAGAGAACATGGCCGCATCATCTATATCGTTGTCTCAGGCTGAATTGCTGAAGATAAAAGCCGCTCTCGATACGGTCAAAATTGTCGGCGAACGTTACCCTGCCTCATTGCAGTCTCGAGTGGGCCGTTAGCCATCTATTTAAATAAATTCTCCAGAACTACACTTGGGAATGCTTTCAGACTTTTAAAGGTTAAATATGATTAAGACGGTCAAAGCGATTGGTACCGATGCGGCAACGCATCCTCTGAAAGAATTCAGCATTAAACGTCGCGGATTATTAAATGATGATGTGGAAATAGAAATTCTCTACTGCGGCATCTGTCACTCTGATTTACATCAAATCAAAAATGATTTTGGCGGCACCCATTATCCGGTTGTCCCCGGACATGAAATCGTTGGCCGGGTGATTGCTGTCGGTGAGAATGTCACCAGATTTAAACCCGGTGATTTTGCCGCTGTCGGTTGTATCGTCGATTCCTGCGGTGAGTGCCATGCCTGCCGCCACGATCTGGAGCAATTCTGCGAATCAGGTACGACATTATCATTTAATACACCAGATAAACATCTGGGTGGAATGACCTACGGTGGATTCTCACAAACTTATGTTTGCCGGGAAAGTTACACGCTGAAAATGCCGGATAATTTAGATCTCGCCGCCGCAGCGCCGTTACTTTGCGCCGGTATTACCGTCTATTCGCCACTCAAACACTGGCAAGCCGGTGCCGGTAAAGTGGTGGGGATCTTGGGCATTGGCGGGCTTGGGCATGTTGCGATAAAAATAGCAAAAGCCATGGGTGCTCATGTTGTGGTCTTTACGACATCGCAGGCTAAAGTTGAGGATGCGAATCGCTTAGGCGCACATGAAGCGGTACTCTCTTCCGATGCACAACAAATGGCTAAATTTGCCGGCAAACTGGATCTGATTTTAGATACCGTATCGGCAAAGCATGACGTTAATGCGTATCTGAAATTATTAAAAATTGATGGTTCCGTGGTGCTTGTCGGGCTGCCTCCGGAGCCTATTGAAATTTCCGCATTTAATGTCGTGAAAGGCCGTCGTAGCTTCTCAGGCTCGAATATTGGCGGCATTGCTGAAACCCAGGAGATGCTTAATTTCTGTGCCGAGAACAATATTACCGCAGATATCGAACTGATTGATGCCAGCCAGATAAATGACGCCTTCAGCAGGCTGGAAAAGGGAGACGTGAAATATCGCTTTGTTGTTGATATGACAACATTGAAATAATCAACATATTACTATGCAGCCTTCGGGCTGCATTTTTTTTGCTATCGCCACGAGCGCCTTCAGTATCGTTTTATGAACTACCATCAACAATGACAGCACTTTAAGTGATGGCATTATCAAATTAGAGGTGTAAAATCCCTGAGGTACAGATTATTCATGTTTTTTATTCATAGGTGTATGCGGTCTGGCTATCTTAATCAACCACGCTAAACCCGTTATGATGTCCTCGTTCCGTCATATTGTTAAAAATATTACTTACGAGGTTTACCATGAAAAGTACCGTATTAATTCTCTCCGCACTTTTGTCTCTGTTTTCCATTAACAGTGCATTTTCCGCACAGACAATCTCAAGTGATGCAGGCAAAGAAAAAATTGGCGTTGTTTCCGCCAGTGGTGCCACTACGCTTGATGAATTAGTAGCCAAACTTGCTGGCCAGGCAGATAAGCAAGGTGCATCCTCTTTTAAAGTTATTTCGGCTACAGGAAATAACAAACTGCATGGCGTAGCAGAGATTTATAAATAATCCTGCTTAGTTCATTTTCGCGGGTTCATTTTATCCTCTTACTGGTTGTAACAGAGTGAGACTGATAATGATTAAACTCGAGCAATTGATCACTGAAATAACCAGATGGATAGACGACAATATCCATCAACCACTCAGTATCAATGATGTTGCAGCGCGCGCGGGGTATTCAAAGTGGCATCTCCAGCGCGTTTTCTTTCAGATGAAAGGACAGAATATTGCGACATATATACGGGATAAAAAACTGGCGTTAGCAGCAAACGATCTCATTATCAGTCGTGATAAAGTACTTGATATTGGTATTCGTTATGGTTTTGAATCCCAGCAGTCATTCACTAGGTCATTCTCAAAAAAATACAATGTCCCACCTCAAGCGTATCGCCGATTATATACAGAAAAGCATTTTTAAACTGCACTGATAATAAGAGTTCAATATGATGAAAAGTTCGGTGGCTTATTCGCCTCTGGCTATGCTATGCATTTTTTCTATGACGACAGGGTTGGCCGGGTGCGACAGTAAGGACGCGTCTACCGCCAGCAAAGATATTCCTCCTGATGTTATTGTCGAAACAGTAAAAGCAACGCCCCTCACCCTGACCAGCGATCTCCCTGCAAGAACGGTGGCATCCCGTATTGCGGAAATCCGCCCGCAGGTTTCAGGGATTGTGCTTTCCCGTGATTTTACAGAAGGCAGCGAGGTTAAAGCCGGTCAACCACTCTACCATATCGACCCTGCAACCTTCCGCGCATCAGTGGATAATGCCCGGGCGGCACTCAATCAGGCGAAGGCCCAGTCGGAGCTTGCCCAGACAACGCTTTCCCGCTACCGGGCACTGAGCGGGAAAGATTATATCAGTCGTCAGGATCTCGATCAGGCTCAGGCCACTGCCCAGCAGTCGCGTGCGGCAATCGATGCGGCCAGCGCAGCCCTTCGATCTGCCGAAATCGATTTGTCCCACAGCACGGTAACGTCACCACTAAGTGGTCGCATCGGGTTATCTAGCGTGACTGAAGGGGCGCTGGTCCAGAACGGTCAAAGTACTGCGCTGGCTACCGTGCAGCAGTTAGATCCAATGTTCGTTGATATCACCCAGCCGGGCGAGGCGTGGTTACGGCTACAGAGTGCACTTGCGAGTGGCAAGATTAAGCAGGAAAACGGCAAAGTGCCTGTCCATGTACTTATGCAGGATGGAACCCCTTATCCGCTGAGCGGCACACTGGCGTTCTCTGATGTCACGGTGGATCAAACCACGGGCGCAATTACCCTTCGCGCCATTATTCCTAACCCAAATCATCAACTGCTACCCGGTATGTTTGTTCGCGCCCGTCTTGAAGAAGGTGTTGCACCAGAAGCACTGCTGGTTGCCCAGCAGGCTGTCACCCGTACACCACGTGGTGACGCCATGACGCTCATTGTTGATAAGCAAAATCGGGTACAACCCCGCGCGATAACCGTGACGGGAGCGTCTGGCGGTCTTTGGCAGGTCACCGAAGGTCTTCAGGCTGGTGAACGGGTCATTGTTTCAGGCAGTCAGCGGATTAAACCCGGCGAGGTTGTGACCCCGCATGAACGCGCCACGCGCTCCGGTTCGTCTTCACAGGAATAATCATCCATGTCTAAATTTTTCATTAACCGCCCTATTTTCGCCTGGGTGCTGGCTATTATCGTGATGATTGCCGGGGGAATCGCGATTATGGGGTTACCCGTGGAGCAATACCCGGACGTTGCGCCAACGGCGGTACAGGTCCGCGTGAGCTATCCTGGGGCTGATGCCACCACGCTGCAAAATAGCGTGACGCAGGTGATTGAGCAGAACATGACTGGCCTGGATGGCCTGATGTACATGTCCTCAACCAGTGACTCTTCCGGGACACTGCAACTGACCCTCTCCTTTAAAAACGGCACCGATCCGGATATCGCACAGGTTCAGGTGCAGAATAAGCTCCAGGTCGCCACTCCCCTTCTGCCACAGGAAGTGCAGCAACAAGGGATTACGGTGATGAAATCCTCCAGTACCTTCTTCCTGGTGCCCGGCTTTGTTGACGAAACCGGGCGCATGAGCATGGAAGACATCGCCGACTTCGTGGCATCCACCATTAAAGATCCGATCAGCCGTATTGATGGAGTGGGAGACACGACGCTGTTTGGTTCACAGTACGCGATGCGCATCTGGCTGGATCCCAATAAGCTCAATAACTATCAGCTGACCCCTGTTGATGTCAGCAATGCCCTTAAGGTACAGAACGCGCAAATTGCCGCTGGTCAGCTGGGTGGTGCGCCTGCGATAAAAGGCCAGCAGTTAAATGCGTCCATCATTGCGCAAACCCGCCTCACCTCGCCGGAAGAGTTCGGGAACATTTTGCTGAAGGTCAACAGCGATGGCTCGCAAGTCACACTACATGATGTGGCGCGAATCGAACGCGGCGGCGAGAACTACCAGTTTGTGGTGAAAATAAACGGTAAACCGGCTTCCGCGCTGGGGATCCAGCTTGCCAGCGGGGCAAATGCCATGGATACCGCAAAAGCTATTCGCGCTAAACTGACAGAGCTGGAACCGTATTATCCAGAGGGGTTAAAAGTAGTTTACCCTTATGACACCACGCCGTTTATCAGCATCTCGATTCATGAGGTGGTGAAGACGCTGTTTGAGGCGATTATCCTCGTCTTCCTCGTGATGTATCTGTTCCTGCAAAGCTTCCGTGCGACGCTTATTCCCACTATCGCGGTGCCGGTCGTGCTGCTGGGGACGTTCGGCATCCTGAGCGCGCTGGGCTACTCGATCAATACCCTGACGATGTTCGGGATGGTGCTGGCCATCGGCCTGCTGGTTGATGATGCCATTGTGGTGGTAGAGAACGTTGAGCGCGTGATGGCCGAGGAAGGCCTTAAGCCCCGTGCGGCAACGCGAAAATCGATGGATCAGATCCAGGGCGCACTGGTAGGGATTGCACTGGTCCTGTCCGCGGTATTTATTCCGATGGCCTTTTTTGGCGGCAGTACGGGCGTCATTTATCGCCAGTTCTCCATCACTATTGTCTCGGCGATGGTGCTGTCAGTGCTGGTTGCACTCACCCTGACGCCTGCACTTTGCGCCACCATCCTGAAACCGGTCAAACCCGGTGAACACGCTAAAGATCGTGGGCTGTTCGGTTGGTTCAACCGCCGCTTCGATGCCAGCAGCTCGCACTACTCGCGTGCCGTTGCCCGTATGCTGAACGGTACCGGACGCTATTTGATCGTCTACGGCGTGATCGTACTCGGTATGGCCTGGCTGTTTGCCCGTCTGCCGACCGCGTTTCTGCCGTCAGAAGATCAGGGCGTCCTGGCGACGCAGGCGGTTCTGCCTGCTGGCGCCACGCAGGAACGTTCGCAGCAGATTCTCGATCAAATTAACGACTGGTATCTGAGTGATGAGAAACACAACGTTGCCAACGTGCTGACCGTCAATGGCTTTGGTTTTGCCGGGCGCGGGCAGAATATTGGTATCGCTTTTATCGGCCTGAAAGACTGGTCTGAGCGTGACGGTAGCGAAAACAGCGTTGATGCCATCGCCGCCCGGGCTAACCGGGCGTTTTCGAAGCTGATTGATGCACAGATTGCCGCATTCAACCTGCCGCCTATCATCGCGCTGGGTAACGCCACCGGCTTTGATTTTGAGCTGATCGATCAGGCGGGCCTGGGGCATGAAAAGTTGATGGAAGCGCGTAATACTCTGCTCCAGATGGCGCAGCAGCACCCAGATGTGCTGATGGCCGTGCGGCCAAACGGCATGGAAGATACGCCGCAGTATCGGGTCAATATCGATCAACATAAGGCGTCCGCGCTGGGGGTTTCGCTGGATGATATCAACACCACGCTCAGCACCGCCTGGGCAGGCAGTTACGTCAATGACTTTATGGACAGAGGCAGGGTTAAAAAAGTCTATGTCATGAGCGATGCGGCATGGCGCATGATGCCTGACGATCTCAATAACTGGTACGTTCGCGCCGGTAACGGCAAGATGGTGCCCTTCGCAAGCTTTGCTGACGCGCAGTGGATTTACGGTTCTCCGCGCCTGGAGCGCTATAACGGTCTTTCTTCGCTGGAAATTCTCGGGCAACCCGCACCGGGTCGAAGTTCAGGCGAAGCTATGGCATTGATGGAGCAACTGGCTTCGCAGTTACCAAAAGGGATTGGTCACGACTGGACCGGGATGTCATATCAGGAACGCCTGAGTGGTCAGCAGGCTCCGGCTCTTTATGCCCTGTCGTTGATTATCGTTTTCCTGTGTCTGGCAGCGCTGTATGAAAGCTGGTCTATTCCATTTGCTGTGATGCTGGTAGTACCGCTAGGCGTCGTTGGTGCGTTGCTCGCAACGACCTTGCGTGGTCTCAATAACGACGTCTATTTCGTTGTCGGCCTGCTTACAACCATCGGTTTATCGGCGAAGAACGCGATCCTGATCGTTGAATTTGCCAACGACATGATGGTGAAGGAAGGAAAAGGTCTAATTGAAGCGACGCTTGAGGCAGCACATATGCGTCTGCGCCCGATATTAATGACCTCACTGGCCTTTATACTCGGGGTTCTGCCACTGGCATTAAGCCGTGGAGCTGGGTCTGGCGCACAGAATGCCGTTGGGACTGGTGTCATTGGTGGGATGGTCGCGGCAACGCTGCTGGCGATCTACTTTGTGCCAGTGTTCTTTGTCGTTGTACGCCGTCGTTTTACTGGCAAGCGTGTCAATGATGACGAGGATGATGAGTAATCAAAACCACCGGAGCCCCTGCTCCGGTGATTTTTTCAAGCGGTATAGCGTAACGCATCAATCATTAAAGCAAAGGCAGGAGGATGCTGATTCCGGCTGGGATAGTAAAGATAATAGCCCGGAAATACCGGGCTCCACTCCTGCAATACCTCAATCAATGCTCCTGATTCAAGCTGCTGTTTGACCATATCTTCAGGGACAAACGAAAGCCCAAAGCCTGCTTCTGCCGCATCGATTCTTTCTGAGAGATTATTAAAGGTAAGCTGACCGTCCACCTTCACCTGAAGGGGTTTTCCATCCTTTTCAAATTCCCAATGGTATAGCCCTCCCAGCGTCGGAAGCCGCATGTTAATACAACGGTGACGCTGAAGGTCGTGTGGGGTATCAGGAATACCATAATGTGTAAAATAGTCGGGTGATCCCACCACGACCAGCCTCAGGTCCGGTCCAATGCGTACCGCAACCATATCTTTATCGAGGCTTTCCCCAAGGCGAACGCCCGCATCAAATCGCCCTTCAACGATATTCACAAAGCCATTATCCACCACCAGTTCAACATTAATCTCAGGATACTCGCGCAGGAAAGGTTTAAGTTTCGGCCACACCAGACTTTTCGCCGCATGCTCTCCGGCAGAGATACGGATATTCCCGGCAGCAATGCCATTAAGCTGCACCAGTTGTTCCAGCTCTTGTTCCAGCTCTGTCAGGCGAGGCTCCAGACAGGCGATGATCCTCTCCCCTGCTTCCGTGGGTGCCACGCTGCGCGTGGTGCGGGTCAGCAGACGGATATTAAGCCTGGCCTCCAGCGCCTTCATGGCATGGCTCAGGGCTGACTGGGAAACCCCGAGTTTAGCCGCCGCCCGGGTAAAACTTCTCTCCCGCGCCACGGCCAGAAAGAGCTGAAGTTCATTGAAATTTTCTTTAAGCACGCGATTTCCCTTAATGTTTTGGCTAGTAACTTAATCATGAGAAGGGTTCATAGACGCAATCATTTTAGCCTCGTTACTCTCAATAATCACAGTTGATACACTTCTTCACAGTTAAATTCTCCAATTGCTCAGCAGGTTTATAATGAAGGTTTTAATTGTCGGTGCGACCGGCAGTATTGGTCGTCATGTTGTAGAAATGTCGATAGAAATGGGACATCAATCGAAAGCCCTGGTCCGTTCCCCAAAAAAAAGAAAATTGTTGCCACAGGGAATTGAGATTGTTTATGGCGACGTCTCTGTCCCGGAAACATTGACCGGCATTGGTGATGATATTGATGCCGTTATTTTCACCCTCGGGTCCGATGGATTAGGCCGCATTGGTGCTCGGGCAGTGGACTATGGCGGGGTGAAAAATATTCTTCAACAACTTAAGCATCGGCGAGTCAGAGTTGCGCTGATGACTGCCATCGGCGTGACAGAAAGAGAAGGTTCGTATAACCGCCAGACGGAAGCGCATGACTGGAAACGTCGTGCGGAACGCCTGGTTCGTGCCAGCGGTCACCCCTATACCATCGTCAGGCCTGGTTGGTTTGATTACAACAAACCGAATGAACAACAAATCGTCATGTTACAGGGAGACAGACGTCATTCAGGCACACCGATCGATGGCGTGATTTCCCGTAAACAAATAGCCAGAGTACTGGTTAGCGCATTAACAGACGATGATGCTAAGAATAAAACGCTTGAACTCATTGCCGTAAAAGGGAAAGAGCAACAGAATCTCACCCCGCTTTTCTCAGCCCTGCAACAGGACCGCGCAGATAAAAACGATGGTATTCATGATTTAAACAACATGCCCATGGACTCAGAGCCTGAGTGCGTTATTCGCGATCTTAATGCAATGACGCAATAAGATAAATATAAAAAAGGCGGTATATTCTACCGCCTTTTTTAATTACGCCTTCAATGAAGCCATATCGATCACAAAGCGATATTTTACATCACTCTTTAGCATCCGCTGCCAGGCCGTGTTAATATCCGAAATATTAATCAACTCAATATCAGACGTTATCTGATGCTCTGCACAGAAATCGATCATTTCCTGTGTCTCCGCAATCCCACCAATGACCGAGCCAGCCACCGATTTTCGCCCTAAAATCAGCGGCGCGCTGTTAAGCATCGGATTCAAGTCTCCCAGATACCCCACAAGCACCAGTGTTCCGCTCAGCGCCAGCGTCGGAATATAGGGATTCAGATCATGCACATAAGGAACCGTATCGATAATCAAATCAAACTGGTTATGCGCGCCCTGCATCTGCTTTTCATCGGTTGAAATAACAATATGCGATGCCCCCAGACGGCGGGCGTCGGCCTCTTTATTCGGCGAACGACTGAATAACGTGACTTCTGCGCCCAGCGCTTTGGCTAATTTAATCGCCATATGCCCCAGGCCTCCTAACCCAACGACCGCGACTTTGCTGCCCGGGCCAACATTCCAGTGACGAAGCGGTGACCAGGTGGTGATGCCCGCACACAGCAGTGGAGCTGCACCTTTTAAGTCCAGCGTCTCAGGCACTTTGATGACGAATTTTTCAGTGACAACAATCTTGTCCGAATAGCCACCATAGGTTGGCATATGGTCATGCCTGTCAGTATCGTTATAGGTTAAGGTATTACCCTCTTCGCAGTACTGCTCCAGCCCTTGCTCACAGGGTTTACAATGCTGGCAGGAGTCCACCATGCAGCCCACACCGGCATAATCACCCACACGGAATTTGGTCACCGCCTTGCCAACCTGACTGACACGGCCAATGATTTCATGACCCGGCACCATCGGATATTTTGCTCCACCCCAGTCATTAAACGCATTGTGGATGTCTGAGTGACAAACGCCGCTATATAAAATCTCGATGACCACATCGTTATCGCGCGGGTCGCGGCGGACAAAATTGTGCGGAACTAAATCCTCTTTTGCGGCAAAAGCGGCATAACCTTTCACATTTAAGGTCATCTTTGAATCTCCGAATAAGAAGTGAAGCGACATCATGGCCACACAGCGGCCGTCATGTCGTGGGAAGAGTAAGAGGGTTTATTGCGGGCGTAATTCGCCATATTTGTAAGACGCTGTAGCGCCGCCATCAATCAGCAGATCGCTGCCGGTGACGTAGGTACCATTAGGCCCAAACAAAAACTCTGCCAGCGCGCCAATTTCATCCGGTGTGCCGCCCCGGCCTACGGGAGATTTATCCAGCATATTGCGGTAAAACGCGCCACGTTCTGCGCTGTTAAGCTCGTCATAGGCCAGCGGCGTAAAAATTATCCCGGCGCTGATGCAGTTAATTCGTGCGCCACGCTTGCCCCACGTCACCGCTTCAGACATCACGCGCAGCGCATTGCAACGCTTGGAAATCTGGTAGGCGTAAAGGCTGTCTTCAATATCTTTCACCAGCGGTAGCTCAAGCAGCTCTTCCGGCGGTAACGTTGCCAGTTCATCCGCCTGGGCCTGAGTCAACGCATCAACGGCTAAGCGATGGCTGGACTGCGAGCCAATCACCACGCAGGAGCCGCCGCGCGCAATCACCTTGCCAAACTCCTCAAAAAGCACGGCGGTGCCGTACAAATCGACCCGGAGAAGATCCTGTGCTTTGGCCTGTGAAGGGGAAAGGCCGGCCGTATGAATAACGCCTTTAATCTCACCTAATGCACAGGCTGACTTCACCAGTGCCTGAACCGACTGGCGAGAGCTAACATCGACCGTCGTTGTGCTTACCTCAAAACCCGCACGAGAGAGCGTATTTTCAGCCTGCTGTGCATTTTCTGTTTTGATATCAGCCAGAAGAATATGTTTTCCGACGCTGACGCGTCGCGCAATGGCCTGTGCGATAGAGCCACTACCTATAACAACAATGACATCTTTCATTTTTATCACTCTTTCATGGTGCTAACTGAAAAAGCATAGCGGCTGAACAAGTGGTGGTTAAGGCTGTCAATGAACTTAACCTTATGAACTTAATTCATAAATTAAACGCCTTTGGTACAGAGATATTAGTCCAAACGCTTCAGAACACGAGCTGGTGATCCACCGACAACAACATTCGGTTCCACATCTTTAGTCACCACAGCCCCGCCAGCAATAACGGCGTTCTCACCTACGGTTACGCCAGGCAGGATAAGCGCCCGGGCACCGATCCATACATTACGTTTGATATGAATCGGTTTGCACAGCAGGGTAAAACGATCGTCAAAATCATGATTGGTGGTTGTCAGCGTAACCTGAGGGCCTATCTGGACATCGTCTTCAATGATAATCCCGCCAGCAGACATCATGGTGCAATTATGGTTAATGAATACATTTTTCCCGACCTGAACCTGGCGACCAAAATCGATATAGACAGGCGGTAAAATCTGGCTGGTACTCTCCATTTCCCGACCAAAAAGTGCGGTAAATAACGGATGCAAAGAGCCGTCCAAAAACGCATATTCTGCACGATTAATTGACGCATTAATTGACCATGACTGGCTCATATCCTGAATAGCTTCACGGTATTCTGGAGACCGCATGTTGACCGGTGCGCCAGTGGATAACTTCTGGTATAACGCTGAATTTGACATATATCTTCCTTTTGCAAAGAGGGATTTGCTTGCTTCGGAAAGGCATTATCCTTTTGCATTAACAACAAATCCATGGATTGTTTTTGCTTTCAGTATTCCAATTTTTGATATAATAGTTTCCTAAACATAGCAAAGGACATTTACAAATGCTGGATAAACTCGATGCGTTGAGGATTTTTTGTATAGCGGCAGAAACGTTGAAATTTCGAGAAACAGCGAACCGGCTTGGGCTTGCACCTCAGATGGTAACAAGGGCTATTGCTGAGCTTGAGCAACAATTAGGAGAAATACTGTTCCTCCGTAATACTCGGCAAATGACGTTAACCCCTTTCGGACAGCAACTCTGGCCAAAAGCCGAGTTGCTTCTTGCAGAAAGCGAGTCTTTGTTCACTAGTGGAAAGAAACATAATAGCCAGGATATGACCGGACGCGTGCGAGTCACATTACCGCCGCTTTTTGAAAATCAGGATATTGTTCGTCACTTGCTGCGTTCACTTGGGCCTTACCCTGATCTCACGATTGAATGGCTTCCCACAGATGCGCATCTTAATATCATAGATGAACAAATCGATATTGGCATAAGAATAGGCACTATTCCGGATAATCGATTTATCGTCAAATGCATTAGACCTGTAGGAATTCGTATTGTTGCCGCTCCAGAGTTAATTAACCAGTTGGGAATGCCAGATTCTTTAAGAACTCTGCAATATGAGTATCCTCTCAGCGCATTGAGTAACAGTAATTCAGGCCGTGTATGGCCATGGCAGTTTAAGGATGGCAGTTCTTTTTTCCCAGCAAAACCTAAATTTATCGCCAGTGACATTGGCAGTGAACTTGCTGCAGCGCTTGCAGGCAGAACCTGCAGCCAGCTTCCTGATATCACGGTCCGACCCTATTTACAGCGAGGTGAGTTGATTAATATTTATCCAGAGTTAAATCATTCCCCATACCACCTGTATATTTTCCGACCACACCAACCCCTAGTCCCTTTACGTATTCGGGTTGTCTTCGATAACCTGATAAAAATCCTAAATAATCTTTTCAAGGAGTAGATAAATTTTGGTTTATAACAAAGATACATATGATACCATCACCTGTTTAGAAGGTAAAAATTGCGTTAACATTTAAGTATGATTATTTTGAAAATAAAAAATGTTCTGTTTATTATATTTAGGTATCCGTTTGATAAACTTCATCTAAATAGTTAATCTGATCAAAAAATTATTTGTGATATTTTTTCATGTGATAATAAGGGTTAGCGTAATACAAACAGTAATACTGAGCAGCGGTATTGAAATGCCCTTAACGGGATTTGGTAGTTTCCAGATGGCAAATGAGGCAGAATGCGAGAGGGCCGTACTTAATGCAATTGAAACTAGTTATCGACGAATTGATACCGCTGCGTCATACCAGAACGAAAAACAGGTCGGCAACGCACTGAGACGAAGCAGCATCCCGCATAACGAACTATTGTTACCACTAAACTATGGTCGTAGGATACGAATTATAAGGGTGCTAAAGAGCATTTTGAGCGTTCATTTAACAGACTGCAGATCGACTACGTTGATTTGTACCTAATTCATTATCCTTACGATGATGTTCATGGTGCGTGGCGCACCATAACAGAGTTGCAACATGCTGGCAAAATGTGTCAGTCCGGAGGACTTCGAACAGGCCCCATCGTGAGGACAGAATTTGTCTATGGGCGTGGGGGCAGTTCACCATTTTATTTCGGATGGCTGTAAATCTCGGGCATTAATGTTCAAGTAAAATAGAGCCGGAACTCCGCTGCACGAAATATGTGTATTGAATTGGAAGTGAAATACAGTGTCATTGTTGTTTATTTTTTTTCGGTCTGCAGACCGGTTTTACAAGACATATATATTCCACGATTGTTGCAGCTATATCTGAACTTGCCAGCCAAGGTTATAGCTTAAAGATTATCAGTTCAACTGCATCATCGAATAGTTTGATCAATTGCCGCTTTCCATCTGTCGCCACCCATGTACGGATCACAACCCTTAATATCGAAAAAATAACTGCTGGATAAAGGTCAAGGGAGATTAATGATGTTTCTGGAGAAGTTGCTCGTTCAGAGAGGACCTGAGACACTTTTTTTGCGAGTTCTGCAGACATTTCATGCTTACGCGCACTAATTGCCGATGATGAAGCAATCACTCGCTCAATTGTAAGATAAAACTCTGCTTGCTTCTCATACAATTGCAACAGTTCACGTGCACATGCAAGTAAACTTAAATGTGCATGTTCATCTGTTGGTCGCTGGTGAAGACATGATAAGAAAATTGTCATCCCTTCTTCAACCCAACTAACGATAATGTCTTCCTTTGTCGGAAAATATCGCAAAATAGTTCTGGGTGAAATATCTATTGCTGCAGCAATTTGATTAATGGTAGTGTCCTGAAAACCCTGGCTATCAATTAGTTCAAGTGCTGATTCCAATATTTTACGACGCATTCTATCTTTCTTTTTTTCTCTTAAGCTCATTTAAATTCCCAGAGATATGTCAGGTAGTTTTGCATTAACAGCTGAGCGTGCAACATCCAAAAACTACGTTAATGGTAGGCGATTTCAGCAACCCAATCATCATATGGAGTACTGTATAGTTGCCAAAATGCCTGTGCAACGCCCATACTCCACGCTAAATCAGCTCCATTCGAAGCAGAAGCAGTAACTGTACAAATATGTATCCCTTTAAATTTGAAATCATCAAATAGTCCCAATGCAAGCGTTCTAAGACCTGCTTTGCCAACGCTAAGAGAAATATATTCAGGCACCGGAATAATGCCAAATTTACCGCCAGTAAGCAATATTGTACCTTTTCGCTGAGCCAGCATCAAAGGGAGAACACTCTGAATTGCAACCATAGCCCCAGCAATATTGACGGAAAGATCAGATAGAAAAGTGTCGGCGGGCTGCTCTGTGATGTTTGACTGCCGTAAAGCAGCGGCATTATAATGCAGAACATCAATAAAACCATACTGTTGAAGCACTCTTGCTATCAATCTTTTAATACTTTCTGTATCAGAAGCATCCACGTCCATGAAAGCACTTACCCGTCTCTTTTTTTGAGATGTTTGTACATAATGTTCCAGTTGTTCAGGGTTACGAGAACTAAGAACAGTATTAAAACCTTCAGTAGAAAAACGATCAGCAGTGGCAAGGCCAATGCCAGGCCCTGTCCCAATACTCAAAAATGTTTTCATTTTTATCTCAGATCAAATGAGTAATATGGCCAGCTTGTTAAGGCTGACCATGAAGATAAAATTACAGCGCAGCAAAAGAATCAGTAGTGTCAGGACAGCGATTAAGGTCGCGGTGAAGCAGCATCAAGCAGTTTGAATTCCTCATCGCTTAACACAACACCGGCACCGGCAACATTTTCTTCAAGATGAGCAACCTGGCTCGTACCCGGAATCGGTAGCATTACCGGGCTACGTTTAAGCATCCAGGCTAATGCGATTTGACCTGGCGTTACCCCTTTAGCTTTGGCTATCATATCAATGATACCGCCTGATTTGGCAAGCTCACCCGAGGCCAGGGGGAACCACGGAATGAAACCGATATTGTTTTCTTCACAGTAATCGAGCACATCTTCATCATCACGAGTCACCAGATTGTACATATTTTGTACCGTCGCAACGGGGAAATACTTCTGAGCTTCTTTAATCTGGGCGACAGTCACCTGGCTTAAACCAGCATGTCGAATTAAACCACTATCAATCATATCCTTAATAAAACCAAACTGTTCCGCCTCTGGTACTTTTGGATCAACCCGATGCAACTGCCACAAGTCAATTTGCTCAACTTTTAAACGGCGCATACTCATGCGTACAGCCTGACCAAGATAGGCAGGATCACCAATTATGGGCCACTGGCCATCTGTCAGTCCCGGGCGCACAAGACCACCTTTAGTCGCAATGATCAGGTCTTTTCTGTATGGGTAAAGCGCTTCCGCAATCAACTCTTCGCTGACAAAAGGACCATAGCAGTCCGCAGTATCAATAAAATTAATGCCAAGTTCTGGTGCACGTCTAAGGACACGAAGCGCTTCATCACGATCTTCTGGTTCTCCATAAAAACCCGGGCCGGTAATACGCATTGCGCCGTAACCCAGTCTGTTAATGGTTAGATCTCCGCCAATCTTAAATTGGCCGGAAAAACTTGCATCAATCTTTTCCATTCTCAAATCCTGCTTATTGTGGTTTTAACATCAGTTTAGACAAGGCTTAGGCATAACTAGTGAAGTTAGTTATTAGACAGTCGGCTATGCATTAACTTAATTTTCAATACATTAGCTTCTATCTACATAGTTAAATGGTTCTTCATGCATACCTGAGTACTTATCCTTGGTTACCAAGATTGTACCTGTCACAACAATTATCTGTCACTAAGTGACACTTGTCAATTGGTGACATGAAGTGATGGGGATTTGAGACCAGATCTGATGGTTTTAGATTAAGTGTAAGCTCCTTGTAAGAAACCGACAGTGCATAGTCCGATGTATCCGACAAAGTCGGACTCTATCAAAATGTAATAATAATCAGAGGGTAAGGTATTCCTAAAAATGTGGCTTCCAGCATACTTAAAGGTTGCCCTAATTATGCTCCTGAGCAGGTTGCCACCTCCTGCGAACCCGGGATCGCCATCCGAAAACTTGAGTTTGAAAACGGCACTAATACCAATTTGTTTTTCAAATGACACCGATGAAGTAAGTAGTGAACAACCTCCGAAACAGCCTCAAAATGAAAAAAAACTGTCTTACCGTACAATAATTTTCATATCCAAACCGACCCCATGTAGGAAGATTATTGATGTCCTGAGGAATGATAATCGGCATGAATATAGAGATTATAAAAAAGATAAATAACAGAATCGCTAATGAGAATACGGCTGCGCAGCAGACCAGAGCGAATAGACTCTTGATGCTCATCACCTCAAAGAAAACATCGAGTCTGTCAAGACGACTGAAATATCCCCAGAGTACAGTCAGCGCGATCCCAGATATGATACCAGACGGAGTTAATACCGAAATTAACAGCGTCTTCCATTTCTGATTCATTGTTAACCTTCCCTCTTTATTATGGTGGTTAAGCTAAATTAGCAGCGTTACATCGTACAGGCACCTACCCGAATCTGACCGTCAACAGGTGTTTGTGTGGCAATGTAGGAAGAATTGTTTTTTATCTTCTACTAATTAAAATGTATCTTTGAAAAAGTAGACTTTCTGCGGTACGCTCTGACAGCAAGTTACCCCCGATTTTTCACGCAGCGCGCCGGACGGTTTCCGGCCCGGATGGAGTCCCGGATGACACTGATGCCTGATGATGAACCCGAGCTGCACCCGCCCCCGGAGGTCCTTCCGCTGGATGAGGATTTTCTGCCGGCGCTGACCTCTAGGGAAGGCCTGGTCAGTCCCGCCCGGGCTTACCTGCTTTCCCTCAATTCCCCGCGTAGCCGGCAGACCATGGCCTCGTTCCTCAGTATTGTCGCCGGCATGCTCGGCGCCGCTTCCCTGGACACCTGCAGCTGGGGCAGCCTGCGGCGTCATCACGTGATGGCCGTGACCGGGCTGCTGCGCGACACCGGCCGGGCCACGGCCACCGTCAACACCTATCTTTCCGCGCTGAAGGGCGTGGCGAAGGAGGCGTGGATGCTGAAGCTCATGGACGTCGAAATTTTCCAGCACATCCGGGCGGTGCATAATCTGCGCGGCAGCCGTCTGCCCCGTGGACGGGCCCTGCCGCCGGCGGAGATCCGGGCGTTGTTCGCAGCCTGTGAAGCCGATGACTCCAGCATCGGGGTGCGTGATGCGGCGATGCTGGCGGTCATTCTCGGCTGCGGCCTGCGACGGTCGGAGGCCGTGGGGCTGGATTTGAGTGACGTTGTCACAAATGAGCGGGCACTTCGTGTGCTGGGCAAGGGAAACAAGGAGCGGCTTGCCTATATGCCGACCGGCACCTGGCAGCGGTTACAGAAGTGGATTGATGAAGTTCGGGGAGAAAAAGACGGGCCGTTGTTCACCCGTATCCGCCGCTTTGACACCCTTACGAACGACCGTCTCACCGATCAGGCGGTTTACCATGTTCTGCAAGTACGCCAGCACCAGGCCGGGATATCGAAATGCGCGCCGCACGATTTAAGGAGAACCTTTGCGACCGCCATGCTGGATAACGGCGAGGATTTAATCACGGTAAAGGATGCGATGGGCCACGCCAGCGTCACCACCACCCAGCAGTATGATCGCCGTGGCGAGGCACGCCTGCGCACAGCACGTGACCGTCTGGATCTGATATGAACTTAACAACATGATAAGAGATTAAGTTTACAGGACATAAGATGAGAGTGCCCGCAGACTGCGCGATTTTCTGAAATGATGTAACAGCGGAAATTTCTTTAACGTAAGTCTGCCGGTTTTCCTGTTTCCCCTTCTGAGCCGGGGGGGTTGGACCTGCTGGGTGACCGGCGAATCCTGATTTGCTTACCCTGAACAAGTATTCGGCTTTCTCTCGTGTGTTGCTGAAGACGTAGTATTGTGTTCCTGACACCAATTACTAACCCTGCTGCTTTATGCTTAAAGTTATAGTCATCGTCTAAGCACGCCGATGAGTACCCCGATTCAGACCAACAGTTTACCCCCCATTAGTTGCTCCTGATGAAATCCCGCTATATAACGTTAGAAAAATATCAAATTTATAAGGTAATGAATTGCTTTGTTAATTTAGTTTTAAAAGTTTATAAAGCTTCAGAATGGTGTCGTTTAATAGGTATTTGAACTGTAAAAACTAGTAATGACAAGTAATTGCACTACTCAACTAAACGAAATCTGTTTATTTTGTATTTTGACTATTTTCAGATTTGGATGATACTATTTTTATATTGTTTCAGTTCATCAAGTTCTCCGAACCATGGCGTTTCTGCCATTGCTGCTAATCGAGGTTTATATAAAAACATTATTAAGGTTCTATAATTTACTGATAATTATAACAATCCTACCTATCCCTTTGGCTGCATACGCAGGGAATTCCTCACGAGTCGAGTTTGAAGGCAACATAGTGACAGATACGTGTCAGAGTGTAGTTATTAATGAAAAGCTTAATGTTAACTGTTCTATTAAAAATATAGAAATGTCTTCATCAATAGATTACCCCCCCTCAGATGAACGTATCAATTCATTTAGACTTAAAGAAAAAAGTGGTCTAATTCAGTCAGTTACATATAAATTCCTGAGTAAAGAAAAAAACATCAGGCTTGCCGAGATCAATTACCTCTAAGCTTTCCTTAATTTATAGAGGTTGTTAAGTACACAGTTTCTCACTGGGTTCATCTTTTTTCTATTAATATACGTTTTAAATCCGCTGAGCTAAAAAGATAGTACTCTATATATGAAAAATATATAGACATATAGTCTTCGACTAACTCTATTAAGTTCTGGTTTACTATGATGTTATTTTTACTTATGCTGCAAATGTATCCATCATTTTCTAGGCTATTAACTAATCTCATAACTTGCGTTCTTGAAACGCTAATCTCGAACGCAAGTTGGTTAATTGTGCTGTTAATCTGCATGTTATTAATGGCTGATTTCATATACAAATACAGCAACAGAGATCGGCCGCCATCTTTATCAATGTAATAATTGATTTTAGTGTTTATCTGTTTATATGTAACTCCTTTCAATAAAGGAACAGATACACCATGAAAAAAATCCTGCAGGAAAGATTTTGACGCAATAGCCTCCATGTTGAAATTATATTCAGGATGTAAGGTTTTTAACGGTGCAATAACCGTATATATATAATTCTTGAGATCTTTCAATCCTTTGTGCGTGATGACCAGCTTTACGTTTCTCCTGTCATCAGAATCTCTTTCTGTATCTATACGTCCTGATGCCTTAAGCAGTGAAATGACAGCTATAATACTGTTTTGACTGGATATGGAATTAATCTCACAGTAATTTTTGATATCTTTTATAGATTTAATGCTGCCACTAAAAATAAAGCAGCAAGTCATTAGTATAATATTGAATCTACTTTCATTGAGTATGTGCTTAAAGAATGCAGGCTGTAACTTCAATAGCGCTTTATCATTTTCATAAAATTCCTCTATAGCGTTGAAGAAAGTTTTACGATTTCTTATCGTGAGCGAATTTGATATAATGACTTGTTTTATCAATTCAGCTGACATAATTAACCTGCCAAAGATATAGCTAATTTCAAAATTTCATTACTCTCCTGGATAAACTGGTCCATAGCCTGCTCGTTGAGTGGTTTGCTGATTAATACGCCCTGAAAGTCCATTTTAGTCAGATGACGTAAATATTTTATTTTTTCAATGCTATCAATGCCTTCTGCAATGCATTTTCTGTTAGTCAGAGAACAGTAATGCTGAAGTGACTGTATTAATGCCAGACAATCGAAGTCGCAAAGAGAATCACTTACTGCTGACATATCTATTTTATAGCCATCAAACTTTATTTTCCGAACAGGAAAATAAGCACTTTTAGATGAAAAACAGTCATCAAGAAAAACACGATAACCCATGCCCTGTATGGCATTGACGTTATCAATTACTTCAGGGTGATGCTCGAAAGAAGTCTTTTCATTAAGTTCCAGAACCAGACTTTTACAGGTCTGATCAGTCAACGACGAGCGAGCTGCAGCGAGCATTTTCACAATCCCCTGATCATAAATCAACTGGTTTGGGAGGTTCACTGAGAAATAATACCGCCCCTGATACCTGTTTATCATTTTTATAGCATGGCGGAGTGCAAATGCAGTAAGTACCATCCAGGGGTACTTACTGCGTAATCCTGGAAGAAAATCACCAGGATATCTTATGGCAGCATCTTCGACCCATCTGACCAGCAGCTCAAAACCCTGCAGTCTGAGATTGTGGTCAACTATTGGCTGAAAAACCATAAAAATATCATCTGCTGCAACGGCATTTACAAAACGTCTTTCATTTTCTGATAAGCAATTAAGATGCCTGTCACAAATGATCCCGGATGTTTGATCTGTGGCCAGTGTTTCCAATCCCAAGCGTTTAAATTTTTTCATGCCTGTCAACCTGTAGTTGTATAGTGATTTAACACTTAGCCCTGTTTCAGATGCCTGTGATCTGAGATCTTTACCACGATATACATTAATCAGTACCTGTAATTCGCGACTGTTCATGCCTTTGGACGTCATATTTCCCATTACATTTTCAAGGAACGCATTACACATTAAACAGGTATGTATTGTGCTTCCCCTTTCCAAGAGTTTTTCCAAGTTCTGCACGGTACAACTAACAGGCGCAATGATAAGATCGATACGTCTGAGTTTCTTCTTTTTTATATTAGCGGTTAGTGTTTTAGCGATGAGCAGTGCAGACGCATCTGTCACAAATATTACGGTAATTTTATTGCTGATTTTATTTAAGATTTCAATTATATCATTAAGCGTCGAAAGAAAGCTATGTTCATGCTTGGGCAAATGAACGATCGCCGCTTCAGGTAACCATGCATCTTTTGGCTCAACTTCAGTCGAGGCTTCACTTCTAATTTTGATGTATTCGCTGATGCCTTTTTTGAAAAAAGCACATTTTGAAATAACAGTGCTGACATCCATTTTAGTTTCTCCGCCATTTAAAGATTCAATGATGACGTTATATATAAATATAAGTCAATGAAGCTTTCACGCACAATTAAATTCGTAGCGCTAATTGGTTTTTTTTGTGTCCATTTCATATGGAACTTTATGTCAGCATCGTCTGTTTTTTATCAGAATCACATATTAACAGATATGTCCGTTAGTTCCCCTCCATCCCCAATAAGTGTGAATATAAGTCTGACTGGTGAATCTGCCATGGAATTCTCATGTATGCTGACTTCTGCATATGGCGGGAATGTTAACATTCCATTTTTTACAGAGTGTACTCTGTTTTCCTTATCCAAATAGCTGATACTTGAAATAGACAGATAGTTAGCTGAATGATTACTGCATTTCAGTAATCCTTTTATCTGCAGTGTACATCGTAACTTCGCAAGGCTTTCAGCCGGGGTAGTGGTGACTGGCGCAGGTCTGTAAATAATTTTAATTTGCGTGTTCATGGTAACAAGAACACTGTTTTCTTTATCCATTCTTGTATCGGGCGGCATTTCATAAATATTAAGCCAAAAAAGTGACTCCCGATCCTGAGCCAGTAATGTCTCATTTTTGACTATGCGAATGCCTCTGACATCACCCGGTTCAAGTCTGAATACCGGAGGAAGGATGATAAAGGGAATATTCTTCACATCCGGATCCCCTTCGCCATTATCGGCCCAGGTCTGCACAACTACCGGGTAAGAGTTGGTGTTTACCAGCATCAGGCTCTGCATTCTGTCAGAGCCATTAAAAATGACTCTTGACTGAGATGGCATTACGCCAGAGTAAACGGGAGATACTAACATCCAAAGCATCAGGCTGATTATGATTTTATTCATTGTACCTGCACCATTACCGTCGCAGTGGATTTAACTTTGCCGGCTACAACTGTCTGGCCCTCTATTTTTTTGAGCGTGGCGGTGAAGTTATAGCTGTAATTGGTATATCCGCTACTGGAACTGCCAACCGGTGTCGCATTGTTCAGTACAGGATACCATCCCGCTGCATTGCCCGAATGGTTAAGAATATCCATTCCCTGCTCGCCGATGAGAGTTAGTGCTGTACCCGGTGCACTGCTGTATGAGATTGCGATACCCACGCCTTTTGCCATTCCCGTCGCCTGATAGTTATCAGACAGCAGTAAGCTGACGCCATTGCTGCTGTTTACCAGTCCAAGATCCTTGGCTGCTGTAAATGCCCCGCTTGATACCTGGAATCCTATTGCGGTCTGGCCGGAATTCGCGGTTGTACCTGAGGTAACTGAATTACTGCATTCAACCGTAACATTAAAACCCGCTGTGCTGGTCAGCCCTTTATTTAAATCACTTACTGAAATCGTTGGCAGAAGCACCACTGGTGTAGCACTTCTGGCGACACAGCTTGGTGAGTTGTAAAGCGTATTGACAGACCTCATGCCATAACCAAATCCGTTATCAACTCCCCAGAAACGGTAGTTAGTGTTACTGTCTTCGCCTATATTGTCATGGGTAAGGCCAGGGCCGACCAACTGAATATAGGAATTCGGCTGTATGCATGAATAATTGACGCCGGTCGGTGTTCCTGTGACAACGCCGGATGTACCCCTTCCACAATAGGCTGAACCAGAACCACTCCCGGGAGGAATAGTACTGATGCGATATAATTCCGCCTGAAGAGCAGGTACGTCCTGCAGACGAATATCTATCTTGGCTGAGTTAGATGCGTTAGTGGCATAGGTCGTAACCGGAACTTTGGCCCAGTAACGGGTCAGCGTTACGCCACTCATTGTCTGTTTTATACCGACATAAGCGAAGTACGTTGCATACACATCCGGTATGCCGTCCTGTGCTCCTAGATCCCAGTATCCACCGACCCTGTCATCACCATTCGTTGCAGCAAGAAAATAAATATTCGGCAAATCTGTTAAATCACATGTCCATAGAATGGTCGACGCCGTTGCACCACCATAGGTGTAGTTTGTCGGTGGAACGGTAATTGACCCAAGCAGGGTACGAACCGGCTGAAAGTATGTATCCGTTAAATTGATGCGACCAAAAGGTATCAGTGCCGTCCTGTTATCTTCCGTCTGTGAAGCACCTGTGCTCTTACAGGTTGCCCAGCTCCCGAAAGTGCTCAGAGAAAGAAGCAAAACTAAAAGTGTACGTATCATCCTGTCAATTCTCTTCATGAAACACCTCCCTGCCGGTTGCTGCATGTTGCGCTGAGGTTCACTATCTCTGCGTTTATCTCATCTTCACTGAGAGTGTACGGTATGTAACATTTTTTACCGTTACCCCATTCAGCCAGAAGCTCACCGCTGGTATCTGGCACCCTGACATAGACCTGGCCTCCCTGCCCCGCAATTCCTATCGCCTCGCCTTGTTGATCGTAGACTTGCGTCCCCATCGGTAGGGTATTCCCCTCCCGGGAAGTAACCGTAATCAGCAGGGCTGTCCCTGTCCGCGTTTTAAAACTGACGTTAACAGCAGCACCGGCGACAGGAACAACTCTTTTCTGGCTGTCTATGATTTCTGCATGTCCCTGCATGCCTTTGGGATCAAGAGAAATATTGTTATAACGGTACGGCGTCAGTGCCGGAATTAATGCATAACCATTATTGTCGATAACCGTCTGGTCAGAGCTGAATATACGGGCCCCCTCGGCACCTTTTGCCTCGACAATTGCAAAGGTATCACCCAGATAAGGGCCAAAAGTCACGCCACCCGCATGTACTGCTAACGCCCCCTGAGCGTTGGCCGATGTTTGCCAGTATCCCTGTCCTTTCGAAGCGCTTGCAGCCAGCGACGCCTTTGGCAGTCTCCGCTGTAAACTGCCGCTGAATACGTTCTGCTGGTACTTTTGATCCCGAATGGCGGTAATGCTGTAACTGGTTGTCTGATTGTCATCTGCCATACCTGAAGCACTTGCCTGATATTGATCCCCTCCACTGTTGCTGTGGTTATAGGATGTACTGAAACTCACGGGACGCGGACTGTCTGAGAATAGCGGTATAGAGAATGAAACTGCTGCAGCATTTTCAACATGGCCACGATCGTTATAGGTTCCGACGCGTTGTCTTGTTAAAGCCACGTTCATACTGATGTTCTGACCAAGCATTTTGCTGAAACCCAGCTGGTATTGCGTGTCCCGCGATCGGCCGTCACGATAGGACTGAGTGGCGGCATTAATATATGATGTACCAAAATCACCGAGCGTCTGGCTCAGCGTCAGGTCCCATCTTTCGCGTTGACCGCTGGTATAATTTAACCATTCATTGCCTGTATATATTCTGTTCCTGTCACCCAGTACTGAAAGCAGATCGCGATAGCCGGCAGTAGAGTATCTGTAGCTTGCAAGTGACAGGTTTGTACCGGTAGCACTGAAGGTTTTGCTCCATGACAAATGACTCATCCATCCCTGACTGGTTCTGTCATCACTCAGTTTCGCCGTGGAGTAGGTTGCATCTGCACCAATTGCTCCGATTGTGCTGGCATGAACACCGCCAAAAACATAAGCCGTGTAATTTTTTGCTATGCGTAACCCACCGTTTGCAGTCAGCGCATTAGTTATCCCTCTTTGGTATATAAAATCACCAAATTCGGTAGCCACATCCGTATCGCGTACTCTCCCGATCGCTAAGTTATATTTCGACATACCGGGACGTATTGACTCAGGTAAAGCTGAGAAGGGGACGGAAAAGGTTTTTATCGTGCCATCAGCTTCAGTAATAACAACAGTCAAGTCACCATTACCACCAGTAGGATAAAGGTCATTGATTTCAAATGCGCCTGGAGGAACGGTTGTTTGATAGATATCCTGACCATTCTGACGTATGGTCACTTTCGCATTACTTGACGCGATACCTTTAATCAGCGGGGCGTAACCTCTTTGCGACTGAGGAAGCATCTCTTCAGCGGATGAGAGGTTTAATCCGTTATAGCTCATGCCAGAAAAGAACTTACCGTTGGTAATCAGCTGGCCAGCCATCAGTTGAGTGTTTAAGGCTGGCAGCGGACGCTGTACGTACTGGCGTACGTTATTCCACTGATATCCCGTCTCTTTATTCCAGTTAAGGTTGCTAATCTGCCGATATTGCCATGAGGCAATATTGATGCCTCCGTTTAAGGAAAGCCACAAAGAATCCAGGTTGCTGCCACGAGAATCTGAGTAGGACACGTGATAATAGTTTGATACATAGTTCAGGAAACCCACGTTGTTCCCTGTCTGGAATTTATCGGGATTGACGTAATCCTTTGGTCTGCTGAGCAACATTGCCTGAGGTACTGAGACGTTTAGTTTTAGTTCAGAAAGGTTTGTCCGGGCAACAATTGCTGTTGAAATGTCGGAGGTAATGAGACAACGTTTTGTATTTTTTGAGACCGTCACATTCTCTCTGAGTCCGATATCAGATATCAGATTCTCTGGCAGGCACGGCAACACACTATTGTCATGCGTAATATAAGGGACTGTATAATTTCCTAACAATTCATTGTTGATATAAACATCAAGTTTATATTCACCCGCAGCTATCGCGTTAGGGTTCTTTAGAGACTCAAGAACAGACTGATCGAAGTTAGTACCTTTAAATAACTCAGCATCAAAAATATATTCTTCTGAGCTTACCTCATCAGATGCTGTGGCAGAGAAAGATATCGCTGAAAGATTTACGATAACGAGCGCTATGCTGAGTAAAGATAACTTAGTAACCTCTTGGGGCACTTTACAAGTGTCTTTCCTTAATGACATCCGCTCCATAGTCATTCACCATTATCAGTTTGATTGTCGTCCCTCGCAGTGAATGAATTCCATCCGGAAGAGACCATTTAACCTGTGAATCAGGATCTAACATTACGCTTTTGGCCAGTGTTATATAACGGCTCCCTGACTTCAGTTCAGCACTTCTGACATTAATAAAGTAACCCGTTGGGTTTTTAACCCGTAATTCGCTTCCAGATGCAGAGAATTCCATTTTGTCATACGCATCTTCCGCTTCTCCGCTCAGACCTGCTGGCCTGTAGAAAATTTTCACCCTGTTAGTGATGGCAAGAACTAACTGGTTCTGGCTTTTCTGCTCAGGTGTGACCATAGGTAATTGTGTGAAGCTAAGATAAAAAATCGATTCTCTGTTCTGAGGTAAGCGACTCGTATCTTTCGTAATTAACCTCACAGATTGTCCTGTTTCTCTCTCCATTCGGAATACAGGTGGTACAATAATGAAAGGTGAATGAGAATCAGGTGTACCTTTATCATCTGTAATCTGCATCTGAACAACGTAGGGCTGACTATCAGGGTTTTTCAACTGAACGGTTTTCTCTTTATTGTTGAATGGCACGATCACACGAGTACCGGTCATTACAACGTTTGCATTTGCGCCCGTCATCATGCCAAACGCTGCAAAAAAAAGAATTATTGGCCTGATTTTCATATACCACCTGCTTAAGCTGGCTGCACCGAAATGCAGCCAGTGATGTCATCAAAGGTAACTGATGCTGTATTCTGCAACAGAGGTAATTTTACCGGGAGTGCCCGCGCTGCCCAGTGAAAAATATTGCGCGCCGAACTCGTAGCTCGCAGTATTTTCTCCAGCCGGTAGTACCAGTCCGGTAACGCCGGTTACACCATTAAGCGCAATCGCAGTACTTCCACTGGTCCCCCCGTTGAGCAACTGAATACCAAACCCTGTCGCGGCATTTGCACCTGTGAGGGTGTTCCCCAGCACGCCATAGGTTGTGTCAACGTTATATCCGAGGAAGTTAGTTGTAAGCGCAGTATCAGATGATCCAGCAGTGCAACCACTCACGGTAACTTTGAAGGGAGTTAATCCTGCGGTTTGACTTGCAGCAAGCGTCGCGCCGAAGTCCTTGACTGATACGGTTGGTAAAAGAACGACAGCATTTGTGGTCCCGTTAATATCCACTGTACAGGTTTGCTCAGTAACTTCCCCCTGGAAAGTGACTGTAGGTGCCGCTTCTGAAGCAAACGGAATGAGTGAAATAACGGCTAATGGTAAATATTTATTCAGTGTAATTTTCATGGCAATGTCCTATTGATGAATTTCACGGGTTCCTGAATAGACGACTAATTTACTAGGATTTAAGACTCGAAAGAAAATATCTACTTAAGAGTTTTGTGTGAAGCAAATCATTCTGCTTTGAATAGAGTATGCGCACGAGTTTAATTTATGTCAATTATACGCACAAAATTGTTCATTTTTTTTGTATCACCTTAACCTCTTGATAACTAAGGGTTATATTATATATACTTACACAAGAAAAAATATTTGTGTAGGTTTTTTGTTTTCTCATTAAATAATTGTTAAAAATGTTGGTAAAATTAAATAGCAACCCCCAATAATTAGGGGGGGTGATAAGAGATTATTAAAAGATAATGACTATCATTTGTGTTGGGCCTGTGCTTTGGGATCCATGAGCTGATTGCTGCCGCATTCGCTTATACTCCAAACTGACACGAAGGAATAAAAATGCTGGTTAATGAAATCAAAACCAGCATTCACTTGCTAAACGTTTAGCCCAGTCTCTGGGTAGATAAAGTCTTCGGGATGTGGCCAGATAATCAGTGAAACCGGATGATTATCCGTATAGCGACCTGAAGAGTCATCGGTAGTTGCTTCTGGGAAGATTATGATAGTCTCAGGTATGACTCCGATGACTAGTATCATAACCACCTTTCATGTTCCGGAGAGTTTTTTCCCCTGCCCCATATTATTATCTTTATAAAGTGCTCGATATTATCGTCCTGCGATGAAGTTTCCAGTTCTGACTATCGCTGACATCACAGATGTCCTCAAGCATGTGGCCAATTGCATAAACGGTATTGTATGAAACTGCATACTCAGGTCAGCTACTTTTCATTTACCAGACCGTCGGCTCCTGCAGATATGTCTTAAGGCCAAACGGTCCTGGACAACACCTTTAAGACCTATATGACGTCCAGTTACACCTTAAAATTCATAGTCCTCCCCAACTACGACGCGAAGTGGCCTTAGAATTCACTTTTAAACCAAAGATACCAAACATCGCGACCTTCTCGATGTATCCCTAAAGCATATATGCCTCGAATCGTGGATGAGGCGGCATCATTCTCCATCAAGCTTAGACAGGAATGTCTCTTCCAATTTTTTATTTCTGATTTATAATTTGGGAAAGGTGATGGCGTTCCACCTTTCCCAACCGCCCCTTTTAGGGCTGATGACGCCTGATATGACTCTTGATTTTCAGGAGGTATATCAGGCCGTCCAAAATTCCATTCGGCCTGTGTACTTCCCTCGACTGGGGATACACCATTGATTAATGTTATTGGCCATTCTAACCCTGACAGCGATGCTATCTGTACAGCAACCGTAACTGCATGCTGGCTCAACCATTGCGGACGTCCTGCACGGGCATGGCGTGCAGGAGAAGCGAGCACAGAAACCAGATTTATTTTTAGAGAAGCTGGACTTACGCTACCTCCTTTTCTCGACATTCCTCTTCTAAACGAAGATGTATGGTTGGTAGATTTCACCGATCCGCTTCAGGGACCTGCTGGTCTTATCCAAAGCAATATTATTGGGATCATTGATCATCACCGATTGGGTGGCCTTACAACCTTACTTCCCCCTGAGGTCTCAATCAAACCCGTAGGCAGCAGCGCAACTGTTCTCTGGCTGATGATGAACACAGAGATGCGCAATGCAATGCCTCCCGCCTACGGTATTTTACTTCTCGGTGCACTGCTTAGCGACACAATTGATCTCCTTTCGCCTACAACCACCGAAGACGATCTTCGTGCCGCCACAGAACTTTGCGTTTGGTCAGGGATAAAACGGAGAACTTTTGCACAAGCTCTAATTGCGGCCAAAACCGATATTTCCGGACTCTCAGCAGAGCAGCTTCTTAATAAAGATCTTAAAGTCTTTTCTCTTGTTGGAATCGATGCCCGCATAGCTCAAATCGAAATAAGCACATCGGGTCAGATAGCACCTCTGCTCGATGAATTGCAGGAAACTATGGCGCAAATGGCCATGTCAACGGGAGCCGGTCTTGTCGTACTGATGGTAACCAACATCACAGAATGCTGTTCTTCACTATATTTCGCCGGACCGGAAGGGGGCAGTACACCTTCATTTTCAGTAGAGGGCATGGTCAGCCGGAAGAAGCAACTTCTTCCCTGGCTGGAACGTTTTCTGCTTCAGAGTCGGAGTCAGCCATGAAAATCTACACGCACGCACTGGTTCTTGTTCAGTCTAAGAAAGACGGAGCTCAACTTCTGGAGCATGCGGCTGAACTATCGCGTCTCCTCCAGATGAAAATCACTCTCGCACATATCTGCACTGATTACCGTGAGATGAACTATGTATCAGACGGATTGATGGATGATGCTGTATCAACAGAAATACTTAAGGCCAAAGCACTCCTCAGTGAGCTGACTTCATCTGTGCCTGAAAGGGTGGATGCGCGCGAGGTGGTAACTCTGCGTCGATTCGAGGACTTACAGAAATGCATAAACGACATCGGGGTGGACATGGTGATTGCAGGTCATCGCAACCGTTTTATGGGGGCGCTCACGTCCCGCTCCGCTGAGTACATTAATCATCTGAACGTAGATGTTCTTATTAAACACATTCATGATTGAGTTTGAGGAGAAGTATATGAATTTTAAACTTGAAAAAGTCGCTGCACGCGAAATTCTTGACTCCCGTGGTAACCCTACAGTTGAAGTTGAGGCACTTACTTCTGACGGGAAAATGGCGCGTGCGTCAGTCCCGTCTGGTGCCAGTACAGGCACCAGAGAGGCAACTGAACTACGCGATGGTGATACAGGGCGGTTCGGCGGAAAGGGAGTACGTGATGCGGTCAAAGCAGTTAATACAGAAATCTGTAGCGCTGTCAGAGGAACTGATGTAAGAGAGCAGCGTCAACTGGATAACCTGATGAGGGAACTTGACGGCACGGAGAACAAAAGCCGACTCGGAGCAAATGCGATTCTTGGTGTTTCACTTGCGGTGTCAAGGCTAGCTTCTCAGGTTACGCGTCAGCCGCTTTATCGCTATCTGGGGGGACTTAACGCCAGTCTGATGCCTGTTCCTTGCATGAACATCATCAACGGTGGGGTTCATGCTCGTGGTCAGGGAGCCGACTTCCAGGAATTTATGATAGCCCCGCACGGTGCTTCGACGCTTACTGAGGCTGTTCGTCAGGGGAGTGAAGTTTATCAGGCGCTTCGCCAGATCCTTCTGGCCAGGAACCTCTCCGCAGCAGTTGGCGATGAAGGTGGATTTGCCCCTGCGGTCTCCTCAAACCGGGAGCCACTCGAATTAATTGTTCAGGCCATTGAACACGCCGGTTATCGCCCGGGCGAAGACATCAGTATCTGTATGGATCCGGCATCAAGCGAATTTTACAGCGAAGGTAAATATCACCTGCGGACCGAAAAAAGCTCACTGAGCGCTGAACAAATGACGGAATACTACGGTGAGCTTATGGATGATTTTCCTATCATTCTGCTTGAAGACGGGCTTGCTGAAGATGACTGGGCGGGCTGGAAATATCTGCACACGAAACTTGGCGGACGTGTTGAACTGGTAGGTGATGATATTTTTGTAACCAATGTGAAGTACATTCGCCGGGGTATTGAAGAAAATCTGGCCAGTGCAGCGCTCATTAAGCTCAATCAGATTGGTACATTAAGCGAGACATTTGATGCAGTCTCACTTTGCCATGAAAACGGTTGGGGGGCTTTCATTTCGCACCGTAGTGGAGAAACCATGGACACTTTCATAGCCGATATGACGGTAGCGCTCCGTGCCGGACATCTGAAAACTGGTGCTCCCTGCCGTGGTGAACGAATTGAAAAATACAACCAGCTAATGCGTATTGAGCAGGAACTTGGCGCTGAGGCCCGTTATGCCGGTCTTAAAGCATTCGTTCGCCATGGTTAATAATAACCATAACAGCATATGAGAAAAGGGGGCTGGGTAAATTCAGTCCCCTGTGATTCAGTATTTATATTTTATTCAGGTAGGGAGTGTGGCATTGAGTCAGTTGTTAGCAATTATGTGTGGTGGTGCTGTAGGTTGCGTTATACGCTGGTTTTTTGGGGTTAAACTCAATAGTCTCTTTCCTTCATTACCTCCGGGAACACTCCTCGTTAACTTGTTGGGGGCCTTCATCATCGGCGCAGCAATGGCATTTTTTATGCGCCATCCCCAGTTAGATCCTGCTCTGAAGCTTCTTATCGTCACCGGTTTATGTGGTGGTCTGACAACTTTTTCTACGTTTTCAGTTGAAGTGTTTACGCTATTGCAGGCGGGCAATTACTTATGGTCTTTCATTTCTGTAATGGTTCATGTGTTAGGTTCCCTGCTCATGACAGCAGCAGGATTTTATCTTATGGTAAAGGTCATATCATAATTAGAGTAAAACCTTTCAACCCAATTGTATTAATCATTGATTGGGAAATTAAAACGCCGTCACAATACTGACGGCGTAGTGGTGTTAACGAACCAGATGCAGGAAGTGAAGATGTTTTTCGTACTGGTCGAGTATGTCATTAATAAGCTGTTCCTGATTCCAGCCCATCACATCATAATTTTGACCGCCTTCTTTGAGATAAA
>NZ_JTLF01000003.1:0-21403 GCF_000798855.1 Enterobacter sp. ZOR0014
CACGGGATCGGTCAACCGATCCTTAACTGATCGGCATTACAACTTCGGTTGCCGTTTTTTATTGTTTGCTCCCTCTCCCTGTGGGAGAGGGCCGGAGTGAGGGCATCAGGCCGCAGAGGAATTTTGCGAGGCGCTTTCCAGTTTCTTTCGATGTCTGTTGCTGGATGAATCCACAGTAATAAAATGGCGGCGCACCTGCAAAATCAGGTGTCGGGATTGGCGTCCTGATTACACACATATGGAAAGATGTTGTTCACAACAACGTCACTGGTTTCGTTCACTCTAATTTTAGCTGCGGTATAATCCGTGTCTTCAAATATGGTGGGCTGAACCGGGGCTTCTTTTGAAGCGCCGATTTTCCATATGGTCGGTACGCCAAACCGGTTCAGTCTACCACCCGAAGTTGGCGTTTCTGGTGGTAGTTTTCAGTTTTTAATATGGAAATTATGAATATGGAAAACCAGTCTTACTCCCCATTTTACAGCGAACTCTCCCTCAATCCCGATCTCCCAACCCTTGCTGAGCGCTGCAAACTGCTCACCGAAATCCTCCTTGACTGCAAATCGCTCCCTCAAACGCAGCCTGTATGCCGTTGCCTTGGTGCATACCTGGAAGAAATGAAAACCGGCCTCACAGAATCAATGCGTGATTTTCAGGTGGTGGAATTTGAGAACGAAGCGGAAGAACCGCGACAAAAAGAGTGGCTGCTCGAAGATACAGAAACGAAATGCGACTACTGCCGGGCATTAAACCATGTACTGCTGGTATCGCATTTTGACCGCGATATGTTGCCGCACCTGACGGGATTACTGCATGATATGGTTCATTCTATGGCGGTGGATTTAATCACTACTGTACAGCCGTGGATGACAATACATCTTCCGGTACAGCAACACTAGAGCCATAAATAAAAAAGGCCGGGATGATCCCGACCTTTTAAATATTCATCTGCCATTACAGGCGAAAACAATTAGCGACTACGGAAGACAATGCGGCCTTTGCTCAGGTCGTACGGGGTCAGTTCAACAGTCACTTTGTCGCCCGTTAAAATGCGGATATAGTTTTTGCGCATTTTACCGGAGATGTGCGCAGTTACCACGTGACCGTTTTCCAGCTCTACGCGAAACATGGTGTTAGGCAACGTATCAAGTACGGTACCCTGCATTTCAATATTGTCTTCTTTGGCCATCTAATCCTCTGGGGTATCACTACCAAGTTTTGAACCGGCAAGATAATGCCGAAATTCATCAATTAAGTAAAGAATTGCGCGTTTAAAACGCAGCAAAACAGTTTCGGCGCATTGCCCAAGCGTCACGGTACAACCGAACGGAAAGCGCATTCGTAAAGGGGATACAACAGGATAAACGTCAGGACGTTATCTGAAGCGAAGGTCCCAAACGGCGGCGGGGCAACAGGCAGAAGCTACTCTGCGGCATAATTATAACACCCTCACAAAAAATATGCGGAAAACATTTAGGCATTGGGCATAAAGAGCGTTCTCGGTATCCAGAAGTCGCGCAGGAGCTTCTGCTGGCGGCTGGCATCCAGATGTTCGATGTACTGGCGTCGCGGGATCTCAACGGCGCCGAGGGAGGCCGTATGCTCATTGAGGACCTGACAATCGATCAGGTTTCCGCCGCGTTGCGCGAATTCCTGGCAGAAAATGAGCAGCGCGGTTTTCGAGGCGTTCACCGCGCGAGAGAACATCGACTCGCCGCAAAACAGCGTCCCTTGCGCCACGCCGTACATGCCGCCGACGAGTATGCCGTCTTCCCATACTTCGATGGAGTGAGCGTAGCCAAGCTCATGAAGCTGGTGGTAGGCGGTAATAATATCGCGGGTTATCCACGTCCCTTCATGGCGGTCTTGCGCACAGCCTTCAATGACCTGACCAAACGCGTGATTGAGGGTGACGCGATACGGGGATTTGGCATGGAAACGCTTCATGCTGCGGCTGAGGTGAAACTGCGCTGGCCACAGCACGGCGCGCGGATCGGGCGACCACCATAAAATCGGGTCGCCGGGTGAAAACCACGGGAAGATGCCGCGTTGGTAAGCCATTAAGAGCCGTGCAGGGCTGAGGTCCCCACCCAGGGCCAGCAGCCCATTGGGCTCACGTAGCGCTCCCTCCGGCGACGGGAACGCAATGTTATGACGAGAAAGCTGGACCAGGCGCATGACAGCAAAACTCCAGTACGCGAGTGAGGACGCTACAAATATAGTCTACAGACGCTGTTTAAACTGGTAGTAGCGACCCTGTTTCGTCAACAGCTCTGCGTGACTACCTTGCTCAATAATGTGTCCGTTGTCCATCACAATTATCCGATCAAAACTTGCCAGTCCACGCAGGCGGTGTGTGACCATCAGCACGGTTTTCCCTGCCATCACATTCGCCAGTAAATCAAGGATTTGACTCTCAGTCGTCGCATCCAGTCCTTCAGTCGGTTCGTCGAGCAGCATCAGCGGTGCATCATGCAGCAGCGCACGCGCAATCGCCAGACGGCGCAGTTCTCCACCGGAGAGCTGACGACCACCTTCACCGAGCCAGCTGTTCAGCCCGTCGTCCTCAAGCAGTTTTTGCAGCCCGACCTGTTCCAGCGTGGCGCGAAGCGCGTCGTCCGAAGCCTCCGGCGCGGCCAGTAACAGGTTATCGCGCAGGGTGGCGCTAAACAGATGCACACGCTGTGGAACGACGCTGACGGTCTTACGTAGCGCCTGCTCGCTGAAATCTGTCAGCAACGTATTATTGAAGCGAATCTGGCCGCGCTGCGGATTCCAGGCGCGGGTCAACAACTGTAGCAGCGTCGATTTACCGCAGCCGGTGCGGCCGAGGAGCGCAATTCGCTGCCCCGCATCAACTGACAGAGTGATACCTTCCAGCGCATTCTGCGCCTGTTTGTCATAGGCGAAGGTCACGTCATCAAGCGTCAGCGTCACCTGCTCAGGCACCGCGGTCTGCGCTGCGCTGAACGTTACCTCAGGCTCCTGCTCGGCAATCTGGGTGATGCGCAGGGCAGAGGCGATCACTTGACCAAGATGCTGGAAAGCGCCCGTTACCGGTGCCAGCGCTTCAAAAGCGGCCAGTGCGCAGAAAACGAAGAGGGCAATAAGCGGACCTGGCTGAGGATTACCGCCAACTCCGCCGGAAGCCAGCCACAGCATGGCAATCACCGCCACGCCGCCGATCAACATCATCAGCGCCTGAGAGAAGGCCGTCAGTTCCGACTGGCGGCGCTGGGCTTCGTGCCAGTTCAGCTCCGTACTTTCCATCCGAGCGCGGTACCTCTTGCTGGCGCCAAAAATGGTCAGCTCTGCCTGCCCCTGAAGCCAGGAGGTCAGCTGCTGGCGGTAATCGCCGCGCAGACGCGTCAGGTTTTCCCCCGTGGATTTTCCGGCGCGGTAAAACAGCGGCGGCAGAATAATGAGCGTTAACAGCATGATCCCGCCGAGCGTTAGCGCAACGGGAACATCCAGAACAGCCAGTCCCAGCGTGACCACCACAATCACCACAAACGCGCCCACGATCGGGGAGATCACGCGCAGGTAAAGGTGATCCAGCGTATCGACATCCGCAACGACACGGTTCAGTAATTCACCCTGACGAAAACGCGCCAGCCCGGCAGGGGAGAGGGGCAGCAGTTTGCTGAAGGTGTAGATACGCAGATGCTGCAGGACGCGGAACGTGGCGTCGTGGCTGACTAAACGCTCGAAATAGCGTCCGGCCGTGCGGGTAATGGCTGTACCGCGAACACCTGCCGCCGGAAGCATATAGTTGAAGCTGTATAATCCGGCAAACCCCGCCACGGCCGAGGCCGACAGGAACCAGCCGGAAAGCGTGAGCAGGCCGATACTGGCGAGCAGCGTCACAATGGCCAGCACAATCCCCAGCGTCAGCATCCATTTATGGCGTTTATAGAGCGCAAGATAAGGCAGCAGAGCACGCATCAGATGTCCTCCTGACGGTTTGCCAGCAGGGCGGCAAACGGCCCATGCGCGGCAACGAGTGAGGCGTAATCGCCTTGTTCAACAATACGTCCGTTTTCCATCACCCAGATCTCGTCCCAGTCAGCAATTCCCTCCAGCTGATGGGTAACCATCAGCGTGGTTTGTTGCAAGGAGGCGGCGTTCAGCGCCGCCATGACGCGCTGCTCACTGTGTGCGTCCAGACTGGCTGCGGGTTCATCCAGCAGCATCAGCTGGCACGGGTTAAGCAGTGCGCGGGCGACGGCCACGCGCTGCGCCTGTCCAACCGACAGCCCGGCAGACTGGTCGCCGACCACGGTATCTATACCTTGCGGGAGCATCGGCAGAAACTCGCTGACCCAGGCGCGGTCGAGAACCGATTGCAGTTCATCTTCACGCGCATCCGGGCGCGCCAGCAGAACGTTTTCACGCAGCGTAGAGGCAGGCAGTTGCGGGTTTTGCCCCACCCAACTGAGCTGTTGACGCCAGGCGTCAGGATCGAGATGACGCAGTTCGGTTTTGTTGATCCGCAGTGAACCGGTGTAGGCCATAAAACCGGATAACGCATTCAGCAGAGAACTTTTCCCGGAACCGCTGGTGCCAACCAGCACCACGCGCTTTCCGGCCGGCAGGGTGAAGTTCAGCGGGCCTGCCAGCACTTTCCCTTCCGGCGAGAGGATGCAGAAATCGCTCGCGTCGAGGGTTACCGGCTCTTTGCTGTTCAGCGTCACGTCACCCCGATCCGGATGCGCCAGCGGCGTCTCCAGGAATGTTTTCAGGCTGTCAGCTGCGCCAACTGCCTGCGCTTTGGCGTGATAGAACGTCCCCAGGTCGCGAAGCGGCTGGAAAAATTCCGGGGCCAGGATCAGCGCCAGGAAACCGGCGGAAAGGGTCACTGCCGTGCCGTAATGACCGAAATCCAGCGCGCCCAGATAGGAGAAGCCAAAGTAGACCGCCACGAGGGCAATAGACAGCGAGGTAAAGAACTCCAGTACGCCGGACGACAGGAATGCCAGGCGTAACACCTCCATGGTGCGCTGACGGAAGTCCTGCGATGCCCGACGAATGTTTTCGGTTTCCGCTTCACCACGACCAAAAATGCGCAATGTTTCCATGCCGCGAAGACGGTCCAGGAAATGGCCGCTTAAGCGCCCCAGTGCCAGGAAGTTACGGCGGTTGGCATCCGCAGCACCCATTCCGACCAGCGCCATAAAGAGGGGAATCAGCGGCGCGGTGCCCATCAGGATCAGCGCAGCCATCCAGTTCACCGGGAAGATGGCGATCACAATCAGCAGCGGAACGAAGACGGCGAGCGCCATCTGTGGCAGATAGCGTGCGTAGTAGTCGTGCATATCGTCAATCTGTTCAAGGATCAACGTCGCCCAGCTTCCGGCCGGTTTACCCTGGATCCACGCGGGCCCGGCTTCCTGCAGACGATCGAGCACCTGACGGCGGATCTCGTAGCGGATATGCTGTCCGGCATGGAAACCGACGCGCTCGCGCAGCCACACCACCCATGCGCGCAGGATAAAAATCAGGACCAGGACGATAAAAGGCATCAGGAGCGCTTCGCGCGGAATGTTCTCCATGATCATGTGGTTAAGAATGCGGGCCAGCAGCCATGCCTGGGCAACAATCAACAGACCACTGACAAACCCCAGAACACGGGAGATCGTAAGCCAGCGGCGGGAAATAACGCTTTGCTGTTTCAGCCAGCGTGTTAACTCTTGTTGACGGGTTTTTTCCATTGCGTATTTTGCAGGTGACGTTATAAGAAATTAGACATCTGCATGTTACACGCGAGCAAAAATAAAGGCGACCTGTGGCCGCCTTTATTTACGTTTGTTACTGACTTGTAAAGATTATTTACCTTGTTCAGCCAGTCCATCAAGATAGCGTTCTGCGTCCAGCGCGGCCATACAGCCGGTGCCCGCAGAGGTGATCGCCTGACGGTAAATATGGTCCATCACGTCACCAGCAGCGAACACGCCAGGGACGCTGGTTTGAGTTGCATTACCGTGAATACCAGACTGCACCTTGATGTAGCCGTTTTCCAGTTCCAGCTGACCTTCGAAGATAGCGGTATTCGGGCTGTGACCGATTGCCACAAACAGGCCAGCCACGTCCAACGTTTCGACGTTATCGGTGTTCTGGGTGTCACGAATGCGCAGTCCGGCAACGCCCATCTGATCGCCCGTTACTTCTTCCAGGGTGCGATTGGTGTGCAGCACGATGTTGCCGCTCGCCACTTTATCCATCAGACGTTTGATCAGGATCTTCTCGGCGCGGAAAGTGTCACGACGGTGGATCAGGTGCACTTCAGAGGCGATGTTTGCCAGGTAGAGCGCTTCTTCCACCGCGGTGTTGCCGCCGCCGATAACCGCGACTTTCTGGTTGCGATAGAAGAAACCGTCGCAGGTTGCGCAGGCAGAGACGCCGCGGCCTTTAAACGCTTCTTCAGACGGCAGACCGAGGTAGCGGGCAGAGGCGCCGGTGGCGATAATCAGCGCGTCACAGGTGTACTCGCCGCTGTCACCCGTCAGGCGGAACGGACGGTTCTGCAGATCGACCTTGTTGATATGGTCGAACAGGATTTCAGTTTCGAATTTCGCGGCATGCTCGTGCATGCGCTCCATCAGCAGCGGCCCGGTCAGGTCGTTCGGGTCGCCCGGCCAGTTTTCCACTTCTGTGGTGGTGGTCAGCTGACCGCCTTTTTCCATACCGGTGATCAGTACCGGTTGCAGGTTAGCGCGTGCAGCATAGACCGCCGCGGTATATCCCGCAGGTCCGGAACCAAGGATTAGCAACTTACTGTGTTTGGTCGTGCCCATGAGATCCCCATTGTTGTTGGCAGGCAATGGGCTGGATTGTAGGGAATTTGTTGCCGTAAAAAAAGAGCACTGGAGTTTTGCTTTCGATATATGCAATAGCTACGCCCGATGGATATGACGCAGTGTTATCACGTCTGCTGCTGAAAATCGCGCGTTTATAAGGCAGTAAAATGAGGATTAATACCCCTCCGTAATGAATATCCGGCATCTTGTACTAAAAATCGATGTTTTGCTTTGACAATCCCCTGCGCTTTTGCGAAAACATTCAAGGAAGAAAAAAAACCGCGTTAACCGTATGCCGCATAGGCATGCACGTAAATGCCATTTTTACCGTGTCAGTGAAATCTACGCATGGCGTGGACAGACGCCATACGTGATGTCGGTGACGGCCTTCGGGCAACGGTCTTCTTACCAATAGAACCCGAATCCGCATCGCGTCAAATACATAACCAGGCGATGTGATGACTAACGGGTACAGGCTCTGAACAGTGATGTGCACAGGGTCCAGGCAGGAGTAGGGAAGGAATACAGAGAGACAATAATAATGGTAGATAGCAAGAAGCGCCCTGGCAAAGATCTCGACCGTATCGATCGTAACATTCTTAATGAATTGCAAAAGGATGGGCGTATTTCCAACGTCGAGCTTTCAAAACGTGTGGGTCTTTCCCCGACGCCGTGCCTTGAGCGTGTGCGCCGACTGGAAAGACAGGGTTTTATTCAGGGCTATACGGCTCTGCTGAACCCGCATTATCTGGATGCCTCACTTCTGGTATTTGTTGAGATTACTCTGAATCGTGGTGCACCGGATGTGTTTGAGCAATTTAACGCCGCTGTACAAAAACTTGAAGAAATTCAAGAGTGTCACCTGGTGTCCGGTGATTTCGACTACCTGTTGAAAACCCGTGTGCCTGATATGTCCGCCTACCGTAAGCTGCTGGGGGAAACCCTGCTGCGTCTGCCAGGCGTGAACGACACCCGTACTTATGTGGTGATGGAAGAGGTCAAACAGAGCAATCGTCTGGTTATTAAGACGCGCTAACACGGAACAGGTGCAAAATCAGCGTAGTTTGATTACACTCCTGTTAATCCATACAGCAACAGTGCCGGGGAGTCCCGGCGCTGTTGTCCGTTTTAGCAAACAGGCAGGATATGCCTGATACCTGGAGAGCCTTTCTTGAGCCAGGAATACACTGAAGACAAAGAAGTCACACTATCGAAGCTAAGCAGCGGACGTCGTCTCCTCGAGGCTTTGCTGATTGTTATTGCCCTTTTTGCCGTCTGGCTGATGGCAGCCTTACTCAGTTTCAACCCTTCCGATCCCAGCTGGTCACAAACCGCATGGCATGAACCTATCCATAATTTAGGTGGTGTACCCGGTGCCTGGCTTGCGGACACGCTCTTTTTCATATTCGGTGTGATGGCCTACACCATTCCCGTCATTATCATCGGCGGATGCTGGTTTGCATGGCGTCATCGTCAGAACGATGATTACATCGACTATTTTGCGGTTTCCCTGCGCCTGATTGGCGCGCTGGCACTGATCCTCACCTCCTGCGGGCTGGCGGCGATTAACGCCGATGACATCTGGTACTTCGCCTCCGGCGGGGTCATTGGTAGCCTGCTCAGTTCTGCGTTACAGCCCATGCTGCACAGCAGCGGTGGCACGCTGGCGCTGCTGTGCATCTGGGCGGCAGGATTGACGCTGTTTACCGGCTGGTCATGGGTGAGCATTGCCGAAAAAATCGGCAGCTTTATTCTCACGATCCTGACGTTCGCCAGCAACCGGACCCGCCGCGACGATACGTGGGTCGATGATGACGACTATGAAGAGGAATACGATGAGGAAGACGAGGCCCCGGTACAGCGTCGTGAATCTCGTCGTGCCCGTATTCTGCGCGGTGCCCTGGCGCGTCGCCAGCGCGTCGCGGAAAAATTTGCCAACCCGCTTGGACGCAAAACGGATGCCGCGCTCTTCTCCGGTAAACGTATGGATGAAGACGAGCAGGTTGAGTACCGTGCCGCGGGTGCCGCTGTCGATCCTGATGATGTGCTGTTCTCCGGCAGCCGTGCTACCCCGGGTGAATTTGACGAATACGATCCGCTGCTGAACGGCCATACGGTCACCGCACCGGTTGCGGCAGCCGCAGCCGCCACGACTGCCGCGCAGGCGTATGCCGCGCCTGTCGAAGCCGTGATGCCCTCCGCGCCGGTTCCACCACCAGAATCCGTTATTCAGCAGCCACACGTTGCGTGGCAGACCGCGCCCGGTGTTCATACGCCGGAGCCCGTTATCGCGCCTGAACCTGAAAGCTATATTCCTGTGCAGCAGGAACCGTGGCAGCAGCCTTACCAGCCGCCGCAACCTGAGTATGAACTGCAGCACTATGAGCAGCCTGTGGCCCAGCCGTATCAGGAATATGTGCCTGAACCGGTTGAACCTGCGCAGCCATATGCAGAGCCTCAGCCTGAACCTGAGGTGATGGAAGAGGTGAAACCGTCTCGTCCGCCAATGTACTATTTTGAAGAAGTTGAAGAACGCCGCGCCCGTGAACGCGAGCAGCTGGCGGCCTGGTATCAACCTGTGCCTGAACCCGCGCAGGAGCCCGTTACGAAGGCACCTTCAGTTTCGGTTCCGCCGGTCGACGCAACGCCTGCGGTTGCACCTGTCGCGGAAAGCGTGAAGCAGGCCACCGTGGCCGCTGCAGCTGCCGCACCTGTCTTCAGCCTGGCTACGGGTGGCGCACCGCGTCCTCAGGTGAAAGAGGGGATTGGTCCACAGTTGCCACGCCCTAACCGCGTTCGCGTTCCTACCCGTCGTGAACTTGCCTCTTACGGCATCAAGCTGCCATCCCAGCGTATGGCCGAAGAAAAAGCACGTGAGTCGGACTACGAAGATGACGCAGATGACATGCAGCAGGACGAACTGGCTCGCCAGTTCGCGGCACAGCAGAATCAACGCTACGGTGAAGAATACCAGCACGATGAGCCCGCTCTGGACGATGAAGATGAAGCTGCAGAGGCAGAGTTAGCGCGTCAGTTCGCGGCAACGCAACAGCAGCGCTACTCCGGGGAACAGCCAACGGGTGCCAACCCGTTCTCATTGTCTGATTTCGAGTTCTCACCAATGAAAGACCTGGTGGATGATGGTCCGAGTGAGCCTTTATTTACCCCGAGCGTGATGCCTGAAGCTGAACCTGTGCGTCAGCAGCCTGCCCCGCAGGCCTATGCACAGCCGCAACAACCGGTTCAGCAGCCGTATGCTCAACCGCAGCAGCCACAACACCAGCCGCCGCAGTTCCAGCAGCCAGCGCCACAGCCGCAGGAGAGCCTGATTCACCCGCTGCTGATGCGTAACGGTGACAGCCGTCCGCTGCAGCGTCCAAGCACGCCGCTGCCGTCACTGGATCTGCTGACGCCACCTCCTGCTGAAGTCGAGCCGGTTGATACTTTTGCTCTGGAGCAGATGGCCCGTCTGGTGGAAGCCCGTCTGGCTGACTTCCGCATTAAGGCGGATGTGGTGAACTACTCCCCGGGTCCGGTCATCACCCGTTTCGAACTGAACCTGGCGCCGGGCGTAAAAGCCGCGCGTATTTCTAACCTGTCTCGTGACCTGGCGCGTTCTCTGTCGACCGTGGCGGTGCGTGTGGTGGAAGTGATTCCGGGTAAACCGTACGTGGGTCTTGAACTGCCGAACAAAAAACGTCAGACCGTCTACCTGCGTGAAGTGCTGGACAACACCAAGTTCCGTGATAACCCCTCTCCGCTGACCGTGGTGCTGGGTAAAGATATCGCTGGCGATCCGGTGGTGGCAGACCTCGCGAAAATGCCTCACCTGCTGGTGGCCGGTACGACCGGTTCCGGTAAGTCCGTCGGCGTGAACGCCATGATCCTCAGCATGCTCTACAAAGCGCAGCCGGAAGATGTGCGTTTCATCATGATCGACCCGAAAATGCTCGAACTGTCCGTCTACGAAGGTATCCCGCATCTGCTGACGGAAGTGGTCACCGACATGAAAGACGCTGCCAACGCCCTGCGCTGGAGCGTCAACGAGATGGAACGCCGCTACAAGTTGATGTCTGCATTGGGCGTGCGTAACCTGGCCGGTTATAACGAGAAAATCGCCCAGGCGATGCGCATGGGGCGTCCGATTCCGGATCCTTACTGGAAGCCGGGCGATAGCATGGATGCCCAGCATCCGGTGCTGGAAAAACTGCCTTATATCGTCGTGCTGGTGGATGAGTTTGCTGACCTGATGATGACCGTCGGTAAGAAGGTAGAAGAGTTGATTGCTCGTCTGGCGCAGAAAGCGCGTGCGGCCGGTATTCACCTCGTGCTGGCCACCCAGCGTCCTTCGGTGGACGTTATTACGGGTCTTATCAAAGCGAACATTCCGACGCGTATCGCCTTTACCGTATCAAGTAAAATCGACTCCCGTACCATTCTTGACCAGGGCGGCGCAGAGTCGCTGCTGGGTATGGGTGACATGCTTTATTCCGGCCCGAACTCCACCTCTCCGGTGCGTGTCCACGGTGCGTTCGTCCGCGATGAAGAAGTTCACGCCGTCGTGCAGGACTGGAAAGCACGCGGTCGCCCACAATATGTGGACGGTATTACCAGCGATACGGAAAGCGAAGGCGGCGGCGGTGGCTTTGACGGCGGCGAAGAGCTGGATCCGTTATTCGATCAGGCGGTTAATTTCGTCACCGAAAAACGTAAAGCCTCGATCTCTGGCGTCCAGCGTCAGTTCCGCATTGGCTATAACCGCGCGGCGCGTATTATCGAACAGATGGAAGCCCAGGGCATCGTGAGCGAGCAGGGGCATAACGGTAACCGCGAGGTGCTGGCGCCGCCGCCGTTTGATTAACCTTCAGCGATTGCAAAGAAGGGTAAATCAGCCAAAATTAAGCATTTTCTTCTGTCGCCTGCCTTCGGGCAGGTCCAGAATAGATGACGGAAACCCCATTTCGGGAAGACGTATTTTAAGGAATAACAATGAAAAAAATCGCCATTGCCTGTGCATTACTCACCAGTTTTGTAGCCAGCAGCGTCTGGGCTGATGCGGCCAGCGACCTTAAAAGCCGACTGGATAAAGTGAGCAGCTTCCACGCCAGCTTCACGCAGAAAGTGACTGACGGCAGCGGCAACGCGGTGCAGGAAGGTCAGGGAGATTTGTGGGTAAAACGCCCGAATCTGTTTAACTGGCACATGACTCAGCCGGATGAGAGCATCCTGGTCTCTGACGGTAAAACACTGTGGTTCTTCAACCCGTTCGTTGAGCAGGCCACGGCAACCTGGTTGAAAGATGCCACCAGCAATACGCCCTTTATGCTGATCGCCCGCAACCAGGCCAGCGACTGGCAGCAGTACAATATTAAGCAGAACGGTGATGAGTTTGTCCTGACGCCGAAAGGCAGCAACGGCAACCTGAAGCAGTTCACCATCAACGTCAGCACCAACGGGACCATCAATCAGTTCGGCGCGGTTGAGCAGGACGATCAGCGCAGCAGCTACCAGCTCAAGTCTCAGCAGAACGGCGCCGTGGATGCATCGAAATTCACCTTTACCCCGCCGCAGGGCGTAACGGTGGACGACCAACGCAATAAATAAGAGGCATGGGTGAGCAATCTGTCGCTCGATTTTTCAGATAATGCGTTTCAACCTCTGGCCGCTCGTATGCGGCCAGAAAATTTAGCGCAGTACATCGGCCAGCAGCACTTGCTGGCTGCGGGGAAACCCTTGCCGCGGGCCATTGAGGCCGGGCATTTGCACTCCATGATCCTCTGGGGACCACCCGGGACCGGTAAAACGACCCTCGCTGAAGTGATTGCCCGCTATGCCAACGCTGACGTAGAACGTATCTCGGCGGTCACGTCCGGCGTGAAGGAGATCCGCGAGGCAATCGAGCGCGCGCGTCAGAACCGTAATGCCGGGCGCCGCACCATCCTCTTTGTCGACGAAGTTCACCGCTTCAACAAGAGCCAGCAGGATGCTTTTCTGCCGCATATTGAAGACGGCACAATTTTCTTCATCGGCGCGACCACCGAAAACCCCTCGTTTGAACTGAATTCGGCGCTGCTCTCTCGCGCCCGCGTTTACCTGCTCAAATCCCTGACCACCGAGGATATCGAAAAGGTTCTGACCCAGGCGATGGACGATAAAGCACGCGGCTACGGCGGGCAGGATATCGTTCTGCCTGACGAAACGCGCAGGGCGATTGCGGAGCTGGTTAATGGCGATGCGCGCCGCGCGCTGAACACCCTGGAAATGATGGCCGATATGGCCGAAGTGGATGATGCCGGAAAGCGGGTGCTGAAGCCGGAACTCCTGACCGAAATTGCCGGTGAGCGCAGCGCGCGTTTTGATAATAAAGGCGATCGTTTCTACGACCTGATCTCGGCGTTGCATAAGTCCGTCCGCGGCAGCGCCCCGGATGCGGCGCTTTACTGGTACGCACGCATAATCACCGCGGGTGGCGATCCGCTGTACGTGGCGCGCCGCTGTCTGGCCATTGCCTCAGAAGATGTCGGCAATGCTGACCCGCGCGCCATGCAGGTTGCCCTTTCTGCCTGGGACTGCTTTACCCGCGTGGGCCCAGCAGAAGGCGAGCGTGCGATTGCGCAGGCGATTGTCTATCTGGCCTGCGCGCCGAAAAGCAATGCTGTCTATACCGCGTTTAAGGCCGCGATGTCGGACGCACGTGAACGCCCGGATTACGATGTGCCGGTTCATCTGCGCAACGCGCCAACCAAACTGATGAAGGAGATGGGCTACGGGCAGGAGTATCGCTATGCGCATGACGAGCCCAACGCCTATGCCGCCGGGGAGGAGTATTTCCCGCAGGAAATGGCACAAACCCGCTATTATCACCCTACAAACAGAGGTCTTGAGGGCAAGATTGGTGAAAAGCTCACCTGGCTCGCCGGACAGGATCAAAATAGCCCTATAAAACGCTACCGTTAGTTCGATCGTTGCGGTAATGTTGGCATAGTATCCTTGTGACCGCAGGCTGTGGTCACATTTTCCTATTTTAATTCGATAAGCACAGGATAAGCATGCTCGATCCCAATCTGCTGCGTAATGAGCCAGACGCAGTCGCTGAAAAACTGGCACGCCGGGGCTTTAAGCTGGATGTAGATAAGCTGCGCGCTCTTGAAGAGCGTCGTAAAGTTCTGCAGGTACAAACTGAAAATCTGCAGGCAGAGCGTAATTCTCGATCGAAATCCATTGGCCAGGCGAAAGCGCGCGGGGAAGATATTGAGCCATTACGCCTGGAAGTGAACAAACTGGGTGAAGAGCTGGATCAGGCGAAAGCCGAGCTGGACGTTCTTCAGGCCGAAATTCGCGATATTGCGCTGGCGATCCCGAACATTCCTGACGACAGCGTGCCTGTCGGCAAAGACGAGAACGATAACGTTGAAGTGAAACGCTGGGGTACGCCTCGCGAGTTCGACTTCGAGGTGCGCGATCACGTCACGCTGGGCGAAATGCACGCGGGTCTGGACTTTGCGGCCGCGGTTAAGCTGACCGGTTCTCGCTTCGTGGTGATGAAAGGCCAGATTGCCCATCTGCACCGTGCGCTGGCCCAGTTCATGTTGGATCTGCACACCGAGCAGCACGGTTACAGCGAAACCTACGTCCCGTATCTGGTCAACCACGATACGCTGTACGGTACGGGTCAGCTGCCGAAATTTGCCGGCGACCTGTTCCATACCCGTCCGCTGGATGAAGAAGCAGACAGCAGCAACTATGCGCTGATCCCTACCGCAGAAGTGCCGCTGACTAACCTCGTGCGTGATGAGATCATCGACGAAGACGAACTGCCGATCAAACTGACCGCACACTCTCCGTGCTTCCGTTCTGAAGCGGGATCTTATGGCCGCGACACCCGTGGTCTGATCCGTATGCACCAGTTCGATAAAGTCGAGATGGTGCAGATTGTTCGTCCGGAAGACTCCATGGACGCGCTGGAAGAGATGACGGGTCACGCCGAGAAAGTCCTCGAGCTGCTGGGCCTGCCGTATCGTCGTATGGCGCTGTGTACCGGTGATATGGGCTTTGGTGCCTGCAAAACCTTCGACCTGGAAGTGTGGGTACCTGCGCAGAACACCTACCGTGAAATCTCCTCCTGCTCTAACGTCTGGGATTTCCAGGCGCGCCGCATGCAGGCACGCTGCCGCAGTAAATCTGACAAGAAAACCCGTCTGGTGCATACCCTGAACGGCTCTGGTCTGGCTGTGGGTCGTACGCTGGTTGCCGTGCTGGAAAACTATCAGCAGGCAGATGGCCGTATTGAGATCCCTGAAGTGCTGCGCCCATACATGAAAGGTCAGCAGTACATCGGCTAAATATGTGCCTCAAAACAAAAAAAGCGCCTTCGGGCGCTTTTTTTATGCCTGTGAATTGATACGACGCAATACCCCCTGCCTCTAAAGTAGTAATACTCCTCCGAATGAAAGTCAGCAGAAAAAGCTGATAACGAATAATTTCGTTATATATAAAACTACATAGCGGTTTGTGCCGCCTCTCTTTTCTTTGTGAGCAACCAAAGTGAGTCTCTATGAAAATCAACGCGCCTGAAGAATTGCTGGCTGCCGAGGTCACTCGCCGTGGTTTGATGAAAACCACGGCAATAGGCGGCCTGGCTGTAGCCAGCAGCGCTTTCACGCTCCCTTTTACCCGACTGGCGTCAGCGGCGGATGCACTATCCCCGGCCTCAGTCCCGGAAAAAGTGGTGTGGAGTGCCTGTACGGTAAACTGCGGTAGCCGTTGCCCGCTGCGTATGCACGTAGTGGATGGCGAAATAAAATATGTCGAAACCGACAATACCGGGGACGATAACTACGAAGGGTTACACCAGGTTCGCGCCTGTCTGCGTGGCCGCTCCATGCGTCGTCGCGTCTATAATCCGGATCGTCTTAAGTACCCAATGAAGCGCGTGGGTAAACGTGGGGAAGGGAAGTTCGAGCGCATTAGCTGGGATGAAGCCTACGATATTATCGCCACCAATATGCAGCGGCTGATCAAAGAGTATGGCAACGAATCCATCTACCTGAACTACGGTACCGGCACGCTGGGCGGCACGCTAACCCGCTCCTGGCCACCAGGAAAAACGCTGGTGGCGCGTCTGATGAACTGCTGCGGCGGTTATCTTAACCACTATGGTGACTACTCCTCTGCACAAATCGCCGCAGGACTGAATTACACCTACGGTGGCTGGGCAGACGGCAACAGCCCGTCTGATATCGAAAACAGCAAGCTGGTCGTTCTGTTCGGGAACAATCCGGGTGAAACGCGTATGAGCGGCGGCGGGGTGACCTACTACCTCGAACAGGCGCGTGCTAAATCCAATGCCCGCATGATCATTATCGATCCGCGCTATACCGACACCGGTGCAGGACGCGAAGATGAGTGGATCCCAATCCGCCCAGGTACCGATGCCGCGCTGGTCTCCGCGCTGGCGTGGGTGATGATCACTGAAAATCTCGTCGATCAGCCGTTCCTGGATAAATACTGCGTCGGTTATGACGAGAAAACCCTGCCAGCCAGTGCCCCAGCTAATGGCCACTACAAGGCGTATATTCTCGGTCAGGGCAGCGACGGCGTGGCGAAAACGCCGGAGTGGGCGTCTACCATCACCGGTATTCCGGTCGAGCGTATTGTTCAACTGGCGCGTGAAATTGGCTCAGCCAAACCGGCCTATATCAGCCAGGGGTGGGGACCGCAGCGTCATGCGAACGGTGAAATTGCCACCCGCGCAATCTCCATGCTCTCCATTCTGACCGGCAACGTGGGTATTCATGGCGGTAACACTGGTGCGCGTGAAGGCTCATATGAAGTCCCGTTTGAACGTATGCCAACGCTGGACAACCCGGTACAAACCAGCATTTCCATGTTTATGTGGACCGATGCGATTGAACGTGGCCCGGAAATGACCGCCTTGCGCGACGGCGTGCGCGGTAAGGACAAGCTGGACGTGCCGATCAAGATGATCTGGAACTACGCCGGTAACTGTCTTATCAACCAGCATTCGGAAATCAACCGCACTCATGAAATCCTGCAGGACGACAAGAAGTGCGAGATGATTGTGGTGATCGACTGCCACATGACCTCCTCGGCAAAATACGCCGACATTCTGCTGCCGGACTGCACCGCGTCTGAGCAGATGGACTTCGCGCTGGATGCCTCCTGCGGCAACATGTCTTACGTGATCTTCACCGATCAGGCGATTAAACCGCGCTTCGAGTGCAAAACCATCTATGAGATGACCTCCGAGCTGGCGAAGCGTCTGGGCGTTGAGCAGCAGTTTACCGAGGGACGTACTCAGGAAGGCTGGATGCGCCATCTGCATGAACTCTCCCGCAAAGCCATCCCAGACCTGCCGGATTTCGATACCTTCCGCAAGCAGGGCATGTACAAACAGCGCGATCCTGAAGGGCATCACGTTGCCTACAAAGCGTTCCGCGAAGACCCGCAGGCGAACCCGCTGACTACGCCGTCGGGCAAAATTGAAATCTACTCCGAAGAACTGGCAAAAATTGCGTCTACCTGGGAGTTGCCGGACGGAGACGTTATCGATCCGCTGCCGATCTACACGCCAGGATTCGAAAACTATAACGATCCGCTCACGGCGAAATTCCCGCTGCAGTTGACCGGTTTCCACTATAAAGCGCGCGTTCACTCCACCTACGGTAACGTCGACGTACTGAAAGCCGCCTGCCGCCAGGAGATGTGGATCAACCCGATGGATGCGAAAGCGCGTGGCATTAACAATGGCGATCGCGTGCGCATCTTCAACGGCCGCGGTGAGGTGCATATTGAAGCCAAAGTCACGCCACGCATGATGCCAGGCGTCGTGGCGCTGGGAGAAGGGGCATGGTACAGCCCTGATGCCAACCGCATCGATCAGGCAGGCAGCATTAACGTACTGACCACGCAGCGTCCGTCGCCGCTGGCGAAAGGCAACCCGTCTCACACAAACCTTGTTCAGGTTGAAAAGGTTTAAGGAGTAACCGATGACAACCCTGTATGGATTTTTCATTGATTCCAGCCGTTGCACCGGGTGCAAAACCTGCGAGCTGGCCTGTAAAGATTACAAAGATCTCACCCCAGACGTGAGTTTCCGTCGCATCTACGAATACGCCGGAGGCGACTGGCAGGAAGATAACGGTGTCTGGCATCAGAACGTGTTTGCCTATTACCTGTCGATTGCCTGTAACCACTGCGAAGACCCTGCCTGTACGAAGGTCTGTCCGAGCGGGGCGATGCACAAGCGTGAAGACGGTTTCGTGGTCGTGGATGAAGATGTTTGTATCGGCTGCCGCTACTGCCATATGGCCTGCCCGTACGGCGCACCTCAGTACAATGCCGCCAAAGGGCATATGACCAAGTGCGACGGCTGCCACTCTCGCGTCGCGGATGGCAAAAAACCGATCTGCGTTGAGTCCTGTCCGCTGCGCGCGCTGGACTTTGGCCCTATAGAAGAACTGCGTCAAAAACATGGCCAGCTTGCTGCGGTAGCACCGCTGCCGTCCGCGCACTTCACGAAGCCAAGTATTGTGATTAAACCTAACGCCAACAGCCGTCCTACAGGTGATACCACCGGCTACCTGGCAAACCCGAAGGAGGTGTGAGATGGGAAGTGGATGGCATGAATGGCCGCTGATGATCTTCACGGTCTTTGGTCAGTGCGTGGCGGGTGGCTTCATCGTGCTCGCGCTGGCACTGCTGAAAGGTCAACTCGCTGCTGAACAGCAGCAGCGTTTAGTGTTGAGCATGTTTGGCCTGTGGGTGCTGATGGGGATTGGTTTTATCGCCTCTACGCTGCACCTGGGCTCACCGATGCGCGCGTTTAACTCGCTTAACCGCGTGGGGGCATCGTCCCTCAGTAACGAGATTGCCAGCGGGGCGATTTTCTTCGCCATCGGCGGGCTGGGCTGGTTGCTGGCAGCGCTTAAAAAATTGCCTGCAGGTCTGCGTAGCCTCTGGCTGATCGTGACCATGGTGCTGGGCGTGGTGTTTGTATGGATGATGGTGCGTGTCTATAACACCATTGATACCGTCCCTACCTGGTACAGCGTCTGGACGCCAATGAGCTTCTTCCTGACGATGTTTATCGGCGGGCCGCTGCTCGGCTATCTGCTTTTGCGCGTGGCGGGGGTAGACGGCTGGGCAATGCGTTTGCTGCCAGCCGTATCGCTGCTGGCGCTGGTAGTGAGTGCAATCGTTGCCCTGATGCAGGGCGCTGAGCTGGCCACCATTCATAGCTCCATTCAGCAGGCCTCTGCGCTGGTGCCGGATTACGGTTCTCTGATGGCCTGGCGTATCGTGCTGCTGGTAGCGGCGTTGGTATTCTGGATCGCGCCTCAGCTAAAAGGCTACCAGCCTGCTCTGCCGTTGTTATCACTGGCCTTTGTGCTGGTGCTGGCAGGGGAGTTGATTGGTCGTGGCGTCTTTTATGGTCTGCATATGACGGTCGGTATGGCCATCGCCAGCTAATCTTATTTTTTGTTATAAAAAGCCGGGACATAGCGCCCGGCTTTTCTTTTTTCATTCATGAAATTTTTCGACTGTCGTTTTGTTTTAATTTCTACCATTAATAAATAAAAACAGAGACATAATTAATATCTATAGCAGGCACTGCATTAGCAGGATAAGTTTTTTAAATCGACAGGGAACATATCGTGCGAGCCGGCTAAATCAGTGGATTGACTTTGTTTTTGCCAGTGGCATGATGCGCACGAAATCTGAACTTCCTCACGGTTTTTAATCCATGACCACCTATACCCGGCCAGTGCTACTGTTGCTCTGTGGCCTGCTTCTGCTGACCCTGGCGATCGCAGTGTTGAATACGCTCGTCCCGCTGTGGCTCGCCCATGAAAACTTACCGACCTGGCAGGTGGGTATGGTTAGCTCGTCCTTTTTCACCGGGAACCTGCTGGGCACATTATTAACCGGTAGCCTGATTAAACGCTTTGGCTTTAATCGCAGCTATTATCTGGCTTCGCTGATTTTCGCCGCCGGGTGTGCCGGGTTGGGCCTGATGGTCGGCTTCTGGAGCTGGATGGCGTGGCGCTTTATCGCCGGTGTCGGTTGCGCGATGATTTGGGTGGTTGTTGAAAGTGCGCTGATGTGCAGCGGTACGTCACGTAACCGCGGACGCCTGCTGGCAGCCTATATGATGGTTTACTATGTGGGCACCGTGCTGGGACAACTGATGGTCAGCAAACTGCCAACGGACCTGATGAGCGTGCTGCCATGGGCAACCGGTATGGTGCTGGCGGCGATCCTGCCGCTGCTCTTTACGCGTATCGTGAACCAGAAAAGTGAGCATCAGGAAGCGACCCACATCTGGCCGATGCTGAGGCTGCGCCAGGCGCGTCTGGGAGTTAATGGGTGTATTATCTCGGGGATTGTTCTGGGCTCGCTCTATGGTCTTATGCCGCTCTACCTGAACCATCAGGGCGTCAGCGATGCCGGGATTGGTTTCTGGATGGCGGTCATGGTGAGCGCGGGGATTGTCGGGCAGTGGCCGATTGGCCGCCTGGCCGATCGCTTCGGTCGCCTTCTGGTGCTGCGCGTTCAGGTCTTCGTGGTGATCATGGGCTGTTTTGCTATGCTCAGCAACGCCGCGATGGCCCCAGCGCTGTTTATCCTTGGGGCAGCGGGGTTCACGCTTTATCCGGTCGCGATGGCGTGGGCCTGTGAGAAAGTTGAACATCACCAGCTGGTGGCGATGAACCAGGCGCTGTTATTAAGCTATACCATCGGCAGCCTGCTGGGACCAACATTTACCGCGATGCTGATGCAGAATTATTCTGACAATTTGCTGTTTATCATGATCGCCAGCGTGTCGTTTATTTATCTCTTAATGCTGCTGCGCAAAGCAGGCGAGCATCCAACGCCTGTGGCGCACGCCTGATTAAATAAAAGCCTGTCATTGACAGGCTTTTTTGTCCCTGTCACATATAAGACTTTTACGTATTGTTTGTTTTCCCCGCCCGGCGATAATTCAAATGAGTTCTACCACTAAAAGGCAACAATCATGTCTAAACGTCGTTTTTCCACTACCGCACTTGCCGTAGTGTTGTCTTTAACGTTTGCAGCGGCTCCGGTCATGGCTAATCCAGGAAACGGGAATGGCGGCGGTCACGGCAACGGTGGCGGACAAGGTAATGGCGGCAATCATGGTAACGGGAACTCTGGTAACCATGGTAATAAGCAAAATAGCGGTCAGGATAACCCAGGGAAATCAGATAAGAGCTTTAAAAGCAGCAAAGATGTCGGCAATGATGTTGACGCTCGCGTAAGCTTCGATCATGCCCGTCACCTGGCACTGAATTACGGCTTAACGGGCTATGAGTCTCTGCCTCCGGGTATTGCGAAAAACCTGGCCCGCGGTAAACCGCTTCCTCCGGGTATTGCGAAGAAAACCGTGCCAGCCTCTATGCTCGGCCAGCTTCCATCCTACCCAGGTTATGAATGGCGCGTGGTGGGTGACGATCTGGTCTTAATTGCGCTGAGTACGGCGATTGTGACTTCCGTTATTAACGGCGTCTTTAAATAGAATTTAAAAAGGCCCGGTTCTCACCGGGCCTTTTCTTTAATACATG
>NZ_JTLF01000138.1:0-3811 GCF_000798855.1 Enterobacter sp. ZOR0014
TAATCAATTGGTCGCAGGTTCGAATCCTGCACGACCCACCAATGTAGAAAGGCGCCCTAAAGGCGCCTTTTTGCTATCTGCAATTCTATAAATGCTCCACACCTCTATTCCCGGTGACTTTTCACTCCAGATTCGCTATCTTGTTTAGTATACAAAACACAATTGCCATGCGTTTTGCTATGTCAGGCAAAAGAAAGGCAATATTGTTAAGCCAGTAAAACGAGAAGCCATAATGAGTGTGATGTTTGATCCCGAAGCCGCCATCTATCCGTTTCCGCCAAAACCTGTTCCGCTAAGCCGGGACGAAAAACAGTTCTACCGCGAGAAGATCAAACGTCTTCTGAAAGAGCGAGACGCGGTGATGGTGGCGCATTACTACACCGACCCGGAAATCCAGCAACTGGCGGAAGAGACCGGGGGCTGCATCTCTGACTCTCTGGAGATGGCGCGCTTTGGCGCAAAACATCCTGCTTCCACGCTGCTTGTTGCTGGCGTGCGTTTTATGGGCGAAACGGCGAAAATTCTCAGCCCGGAAAAAACCATTTTGATGCCGACGCTGAATGCCGAGTGTTCGCTCGATCTTGGCTGCCCGATTGACGCGTTCACCGCCTTCTGCGACGCCCATCCTGACCGTACCGTGGTGGTTTATGCCAACACCTCCGCGGCGGTAAAAGCGCGGGCAGACTGGGTCGTGACCTCCAGCATCGCCGTTGAGCTGATTGAGCATCTGGACAGCCTGGGTGAGAAAATTATCTGGGCACCTGACCGACATCTCGGCAATTATGTTCAGAAGCAGACAGGCGCTGACGTCCTCTGCTGGCAGGGGGCCTGTATTGTGCACGACGAATTCAAAACCCAGGCGCTGGCACGCATGAAGGCGCTTTATCCTGACGCCGCCATTCTTGTTCACCCTGAATCCCCCCAGTCCATTGTCGACATGGCGGATGCCGTGGGTTCAACCAGCCAGCTTATCAATGCGGCCAGAACGCTGCCGCACAAGCAGCTCATCGTGGCGACCGATCGCGGTATCTTTTATAAGATGCAGCAGGCCGTGCCGGAGAAAGAGCTCCTTGAAGCCCCAACGGCAGGCGAGGGCGCGACGTGTCGCAGCTGCGCGCATTGCCCGTGGATGGCGATGAACGGTCTGAAAGCGATTGCCGAAGGGCTAGAGACGGGCGGCGCCGCGCATGAAATTCATGTCGATGCTGTGCTGCGCGAAGGTGCGTTAATTCCGCTTAACCGCATGCTGGATTTTGCGGCTACACTACGTACTTAATTCAAAACGTTCCGGGGAAAAGATGGATTTTTTTAGCACGCAGAACATTCTGGTTCATATACCGATTGGTGCAGGTGGCTATGACCTGTCATGGATTGAGGCCGTCGGCACGCTGGCGGGTTTACTCTGCATCTGGCTGGCAAGCCTGGAGAAAATCAGCAATTACGCGTTCGGGCTGATTAACGTTACGCTGTTTGCGATTATCTTCTTCCAGATCCAGCTGTACGCCAGCCTGCTTTTGCAGTTGTTCTTCTTCGCCGCCAATATTTACGGCTGGTACGCATGGTCGCGGCAGAACAGCCAGCAGGAGGCTGAGCTACAGATCCGCTGGCTACCCCTGCCGAAAGCCATTGCCTGGTTTGTCGCTTGCGTGGTTGCTATTGGTTTCATGACCGTTTATATCAACCCGGTGTTTGCCTTCCTGACCCGCGTGGCCGTTTCGGCTATGTCCGGTATCGGCCTGAGCGTAACGATGCCAGAACTTCAGCCGGATGCTTTCCCGTTCTGGGATTCCTGCATGATGGTGCTGTCAATTGCGGCGATGATCCTGATGACCCGTAAATACGTTGAGAACTGGCTGCTGTGGGTCATCATCAACGTTATCAGCGTGGTCATTTTCGCGCTGCAGGGCGTCTATGCGATGTCGCTGGAATATCTGCTGCTGACCTTCATTGCCCTGAATGGCAGCCGTATGTGGATTAAGAGCGCGCGTGAGCGAGGCTCTCACGCGCTTTCCCGCTAATGGTGATGATGGTGTGAATGGTCGGGCTGCGCCTTGTTAAGGTGGCAGTCCGGCCCGTTACAGGCTTGATACTCCATCTGGACGGTGGCGTGGCCAATCTCGTAATGATGTTCCAGGAAGTGATGAATGCGTTCCAGTAATGCATCGTGATCGTGAGGTGGGATCACCTGAACGTGTAGCGTCATCACCGGTTTTTCACCTACCTGCCAGACATGCACATGATGAACATTGCGCACTTCCGGGACAGAACGGCGCAGGTTACGCTTCAGCTCGTCAATGTCCATGGATGCGGGTGCCCCTTCAAGGAGTTCATTGACGCTCTCCTTCAGCAGACTCCAGGCGCTACGTAAAACCAGACACGATACCAGCACGGAGAGAATCGGGTCGACTGGCGTCCAGCCGGTATAGAGGATCACCAGCGCGGCGACTATCGCCCCGACTGAGCCGAGCAAATCCCCCAGCACATGCAGGGCAGCAGCGCGCACGTTGAGGTTCTTTTCCCCGCTGCCGCGATGCAAAATCCAGAATGCCAGAATATTTGCCAGCAGCCCCGCGACGGCAATCACCATCATTGTCGTTCCGGCTATTGGCTGCGGGTGCCTGAAGCGTTGGATGGCTTCCCAGACGATAAGAATAGTAATGACCACCAGCGCGATGGCGTTAACAAACGCGGCAAGCGTAGTCAGCCTCAACCAGCCGAAGGTATGGCGTGCGTTCGGAGGACGACGAGCAAATTGCACTGCTAGCAGAGCGAAGAGTAGCGCTGCGGCATCGGTCAGCATGTGCCCGGCATCAGCCAGCAACGCCAGCGAGCCGGAGACCAGACCGCCAATGACCTCGATAACCATAAACGTGGCCGTAACGCCGAAGGCCAGCATGAGTCGTTTTACGTTGTCATTTCCGGGAGAAGATGCGTGTGAGTGGGTGTGCGCCATGTCTGCTTTCCTGTTTCGTTATTTTTTAGTGTAGCGTTTTTAACAGGTTACTCCAAAAAGAAAGGAGAGCCTGGGCTCTCCTTTCGCATTTAAAGCACTGACGACTTACTGGGTTGTGCCATCGGTTTTGGTATTGGCATCGTTACCCACTTTGTCGTTAGGGTCGGGACATTTGCCGTCCTTACACATTGAGTTCTTATGAACTTCATCTGAACTCATATTGTCGTGATTCATGGTGCCGGAATCACTGCCGTTCGGATGCAGCATGGTGCCGCCGGTATTGATCTGGCTGTTATCGACATTATTTGGGGCGATATTTTGTTTCGCATCAGGGGCGACCTGGCCTGCTTCTGCTGCCGCATTGGCATCACCGTTGCTGTCTGAGGTGCCCGTTTCAGCAGCCAGGACGCTGCCGCTTGCCAGGGTGAGAGTGGCGGTCAGGAAGAGGGTTGCCAGTTTTGTCATTTTCATCATGGTGCTCCTGTTCTTGTCGTTACGCTGGATAACTTTCTCCAACAGTGCATCTTTTTAGAGGCGAAAGATTCCGCCTTACGGACTTACGTCAGTAGGGAATCGCGTTTAGGCGTATAAAATTGGTTGTTACAGTTAAAAAGCTTAGGTTAGATCTCATTTTTCGCTATTTTGTGGCGATTTTTAGGCGAATTCCAGGAATTATCTGCGTGAAGTGTAAAACCGTGTTTACACTTCCTGGTCGACAAGATAGATTGAAAGGATTGCTTTCATTACTAAAGATATGGCAGAGCTGGAAAGAAAATGAATTATCAGAACGACGATTTACGCATTAAAGAGATCAATGAGTTATTACCTCCTGTAGCGCTCCTTGAGAAATTCCCCGCC
>NZ_JTLF01000290.1:0-1009 GCF_000798855.1 Enterobacter sp. ZOR0014
TTGCGGCGTCGCCCCTGCGCCCTCCGCTCAGAGCCGGGTTTTTGTGTCGGCACGGCGCAACTGGGTGCCGGATGCTGAGGATACAACCATGTTCAGACTGACCTGTATTGAACTCAATAACGGCGAATTTGCCGTGTATATCAACAACCATTATCTGTGGAGTGAGGATGCCAGCGGGGAACGACTCTACCTGGGTGAGGTGCTGGAGCAGCTTTCCCTGATGCCGGGCGTGGAAACCTGCACTATTCAAGAGGCAGTTCCGGAGGACGAAGAGTGGTGCTGGAATGACATTGCCGGTCGCGTGCTGCCGTCGCTATCCGCCAGCTGCGAGGGTGTAACCGTGGCAGCTCTCATCGCGCGCTTACAGCAGTATCCGCCGGACGCACTGTGTATGGGAACGTTCTGGCTGGCTGATGACTTTCTGTCTCTCAATGACAGCCTGACGGAGGGGGAAATTGCTGAAGCCATGCGTGTCTGTTATCGCAGCCATGATGCCAGCATCGGTTTTAACTGGGAAACCCTGCAGTTCGCTATCGACCACGTAAAGGGGCGCTGACAAAAAAAGGACACCTTCCGGGAACGGGGTGTCCTGAAATCATGCCATCCGTTTTAAGAGAAAACCCTTCAGTTATTGCCCTTGTATTGTTGCATGCTTCCTGACCATTCGCGCCTGCCATATATCGGACTTAAAAAAAACGCCACCGGCCGGAGGCGTTTCAAAACATACCAGGCTTATGATCCTACAAAGTGGTGTACTGACACGCACTTATGGTCTTTCTGTCATACACGGGAGGCGCCTTCAGCTACCAGAATCAGTACCAAAGGATGTCGGTGCCCTCCGCCTTTCTGCCGCCAGTCGGCGGCGTGTTCAACGCCGTGCCTTCACGCTAACCCGGCCGCTGCGGTCGCAAGGGTTCACGTTGTCTCCGTCCTCACCCGTTCGCACCTTTCACGGCGCATTCAGCCCGTGAAAGGCTTGCGCTGCGGCTTGCGGCGTCGCCCCTGCGCC
>NZ_JTLF01000010.1:0-16949 GCF_000798855.1 Enterobacter sp. ZOR0014
GAACATCGGAACAGCGCTTCGATATTCAGACCTTGCCCCTGCAGGATTTCACGCAGGCGGCGCAGACCTTCAACCTGAATCTGACGAACACGTTCACGAGTCAGACCAATTTCGCGGCCAACATCTTCCAGTGTCGCAGCTTCATACCCCAGTAAACCGAAACGACGTGCCAGCACTTCACGCTGTTTGGCGTTCAGTTCGAACAGCCATTTGACGATGCTCTGTTTCATGTCATCGTCCTGCGTGGTGTCTTCCGGACCGTTGTCTTTTTCATCGGCCAGGATGTCCAGCAGCGCTTTTTCGGAGTCGCCACCCAACGGGGTGTCAACGGAGGTAATGCGCTCGTTGAGACGCAGCATACGGCTTACGTCATCAACCGGTTTATCGAGTTGTTCGGCAATTTCTTCTGCGCTTGGCTCGTGGTCCAGTTTATGGGACAACTCGCGCGCGGTACGCAGATACACGTTCAACTCTTTGACGATGTGGATCGGCAGGCGGATCGTACGGGTCTGGTTCATAATAGCCCGTTCGATGGTCTGACGAATCCACCAGGTCGCGTAGGTTGAGAAACGGAACCCGCGTTCCGGGTCAAACTTCTCAACTGCGCGGATGAGACCTAAGTTGCCCTCTTCAATCAGATCCAGCAGAGCCAGACCACGATTGCCGTAACGGCGGGCAATTTTCACGACCAGTCGCAGGTTACTTTCGATCATGCGACGACGCGAGGCAACATCACCACGCAAAGCACGACGTGCGAAATAGACTTCTTCTTCGGCCGTTAGCAGTGGGGAGTAACCAATCTCCCCAAGGTAAAGCTGAGTCGCGTCCAGTACACGCTGTGTGGCACCCTGCGATAACAGCTCTTCTTCAGCCAAATCGTTATCACTGGGTTCCTCTTCTACTAAGGCTTTTTCGTCAAAAGCCTCTACTCCGTTCTCATCAAATTCCGCATCTTCATTTAAATCATGAACTTTCAGCGTATTCTGACTCATAAGGTGGCTCCTACCCGTGATCCCTGAACGAGACACCCTGGCTGGCATGCCCCGTCAAATTATCGCTGCGGCAAATACTGCAGCGGGTTTACGGATTTCCCCTTGTAACGAATTTCAAAATGCAAGCGTGTAGAACTGGTTCCGGTGCTACCCATGGTAGCGATTTTTTGCCCCGCCTTAACTTCTTGTTGTTCCCGGACCAGCATTGTGTCGTTATGGGCGTAGGCACTCAGGTAATCATCATTGTGTTTGATGATGATAAGATTACCGTAACCGCGCAGAGCATTACCGGCATACACAACGCGTCCGTCTGCGGTCGCGATGATAGCCTGTCCTTTACTGCCTGCGATATCGATCCCTTTGTTCCCACCCTCAGAAGTGGCGAAGTTTTCGATAATCTTGCCGTCAGTTGGCCAGCGCCAGGTAGTGATTGACGAACTGGCATTCTGACTGCTTGCAGTCGGTTCAGTAGAGCTAACCACAGGTGCCGTAACCGGTGCTGTGACAGTAGTCGCAGTCCCTTTATTATTCGGCAACATTTTGTTAGCAGTCTGATCACCTGAATCCTCAGAATACGTAATTACAGGTTGTGAAGCAACCACCGTGGTGGATTTTTGTGCAGGCTTAACGCTGTTATTTTGTGCGGTCACATCGGCCGCTGAAACCGTGTTGCCAGGCGTCAGTGGCGTACCCGTTGCGTTGCCCACCTGAAGCGTTTGCCCAACCTCCAGACCATACGGGGCCTGGACGTTGTTACGCTGTGCGAGGTCACGGAAATCGTTCCCGGTGATCCAGGCAATATAGAACAGCGTATCGCCGCGTTTCACGGTATAGGTGCTGCCGCCGGTATAGCTGCCTTTCGGAATGTTCCCATACTGACGGTTATACACGATGCGGCCATTTTGGGTCTGAACAGGCTGTTCAACTGGCTGAATCTGTGTTGGCTGCGTCATTGGGCGCTGAACTGGCTGGATTGACGGATTTTGTTGCGCCGTGGCAGTTCCCATTTTAGGCGGAGGCGTGATCAACATTCCGCTGGACGTGTTACCCGAGCCGCTGTTTCCGCCGACGGAACTGACGGGCGCAGGCGCATTGTTAGAACTTGTACAGCCAGCCAGCCAGAGCGAAACCAGTGATAATGCCGCAACACGGCTGATGGTGAATTTAGGGCTTCCCGCGCTCATTTATCCCCCAGGAATGTGTTAACTACCAGTGACTTAAAATTTACCGTGATGGCACGAATCTTTCGCGCCACACCATACGCTGAATTTGCCTTAATAACCCTGGATAAATCCGAGTCTCAGGCCAACTCCCCCTTTACCAGAGGCACAAAGCGCACGGCTTCCACGGTGTCGATAATAAACTCGCCGCCACGTCGACGAACGCGCTTCAGGAGCTGCTGCTCATCGCCGACGGGCAGAACAAGAATGCCCCCCTCATCCAGCTGCGACAACAGGGCTGCAGGAATTTCAGGCGGGGCTGCCGTCACGATGATGGCGTCGAACGGGGCGCGAGCCTGCCAACCCTGCCATCCATCACCGTGTCGTGTCGAAACATTGTGTAAATCAAGTTGTTTCAGGCGACGACGCGCCTGCCACTGTAAACCTTTAATCCGCTCAACGGAGCAGACATGGTGCACCAGATGCGCCAGGATCGCGGTCTGATAACCCGAGCCGGTGCCAATCTCCAGCACGCGCGAATTGGGCGTGAGCTCAAGCAGCTCCGTCATGCGCGCCACCATGTAAGGCTGCGAAATCGTCTGGCCTTGCCCAATAGGCAGCGCCACGTTTTCCCACGCTTTGTGTTCAAACGCCTCGTCTACAAATTTCTCACGCGGAACCTGGGCAAGCGCTTCAAGCACATGCTCGTCGCGGATCCCCTGTGCGCGAAGTTGTTCCAGAAGAGTTTGTACACGTTTGCTTACCATTGCGCGTTCACTCCTGCGCGATCCAGCCAGCCCGACACCACATCTTGCGCACTATACGCCGTTAAATCTACGTGCAGTGGCGTAACGGAAACATAGCCTTCATCCACGGCGGCAAAGTCGGTATCCGGACCCGCATCGCACTTATCGCCAGGAGGGCCGATCCAGTAAAGCGTGTTGCCGCGAGGATCCTGCTGCGGGATCACCTGATCGGCCGGATGACGGCTGCCGCACCGTGTGACGCGAATGCCTTTAATTTCATCCAGCGGGAGATCCGGCACGTTGATGTTCAGAATACGCCCGGTACGCAGCGGCTCGCGGCCGAGCGCCCGCAGGATCGAGCAGGTCACCGCGGCGGCGGTGTCGTAGTGCGTGTGGCCGTTTAACGAAACCGCCAGCGCCGGGAACCCCAGATGACGACCTTCCATTGCGGCCGCCACGGTACCGGAGTAAATCACGTCGTCGCCGAGGTTCGGCCCGGCATTAATACCGGAGACAACAATATCCGGACGCGGTCGCATCAGGGCATTCACGCCCAGAAAGACGCAGTCGGTCGGTGTGCCCATCTGTACGGCAATATCGCCATTTTCAAAGGTAAAGGTGCGAAGCGACGACTCCAGGGTCAGTGAGTTAGACGCTCCACTGCGGTTACGATCGGGCGCCACAACCTGCACATCCGCAAATTCACGGAGGTGCTTCGCCAGGGTCTGAATGCCTGGCGCGTGGATCCCGTCATCGTTACTCAGCAATATTCGCATAATCACCCGAGGTGTTGATAAGTTCCCTGACAACGCTGGTGGCAAAGCTACCGGCCGGCAGCCAGAAGCGTAACTCGACGGTGACGTCATCCCACCAGTTCCAGCTTAGCTGCTGCGGGTAGAGCAGCATCGCGCGGCGTGCTGCTTCGACTTTTTCCCGCACCAGCAATGATTGTAATGCCTGCGCATCGGCGACAGCCGCCTGCTCAGCGCTCAGCGCGTCGCCCTGCGTCCCCCACTCACCGGAGCCGGGTAACGCGGCGGTAATCATCAGCGATTTCGCGTCCACGCGCGACTGCACATCGGCCATTTCGTCGGCCGTTGCCACAAACCAGCTTCCGCGTCCCGCTAATTGTAGCGCATCGCCAACAACAACTTGATTCGCGTCCGGTTTTTTCAGCCTTTCGCTCACAATCTGATTAAACAACGCACTGCGGGCCGCCGACAACCAAAAACTGCGCTTATTCCTGTCGCGCACCGGCGCATCGCTTTGTGCCCAGCGAAGCGCGCCCTGCAGGTTACTGCCGCCAATGCCAAAGCGCTGGGCGCCAAAGTAGTTCGGTACGCCGCGTTCATTGATGGCGTTGAGGCGTTTTTCAACGTCTGTACGGTCGGACACTTCACGCAATACCAGCGTAAACGCATTGCCTTTCAACGCCCCCAGACGCAGTTTGCGCTTGTGACGGGCGTATTCCAGCACTTTACAGCCTTCCAGCTCAAACTGGCTTAAATCAGGCATCGTATTGCCGGGAACGCGCGCGCACAGCCACTGTTCGGTGACGGCGTGTTTATCTTTCTGTCCGGCGAAGCTCACCTCGCGGGCATGAATTTTGAGGAATTTTGCCAGCGCATCGGCCACAAACCGGGTATTGCAGCCGTTTTTAAGAATTCGTACCAGGATATGTTCGCCTTCACCGTCCGGCTCAAACCCCAAATCCTCAACCACCACGAAATCTTCAGGGCTGGCCTTCAGCATGCCAGAACCCAGCGGTTTACCGTGCAGATAAGTCAGGTTATCGAAGTCCGTCATTTGGCGGCCTTCACCAGCAGCGCCACAGCTTCACAGGCAATGCCCTCGCCGCGACCGGTAAAGCCCAGCTTCTCGGTGGTGGTGGCTTTGACGTTCACGTCGTCCATGTGACAGCCCAGATCCTCAGCAATAAACACGCGCATCTGCGGTATATGCGGCAGCATTTTCGGCGCCTGAGCGATGATCGTCACGTCGACGTTGCCCAGCGTATAGCCTTTGGCCTGAATGCGGCGCCAGGCTTCGCGCAGCAGTTCGCGGCTGTCTGCCCCCTTAAACGCCGGATCGGTGTCCGGGAACAGCTTGCCGATATCCCCCAGCGCAGCGGCACCCAGCAGGGCGTCGGTCAGCGCATGCAACGCCACGTCGCCATCAGAATGCGCCAGCAGACCTTTTTCGTAAGGAATACGTACGCCGCCAATGATAATTGGGCCTTCTCCGCCAAAGGCGTGTACATCAAAACCGTGTCCAATTCGCATTATGCCTTCTCCTGATGGGTCGAACGGGTAAGATAAAATTCCGCGAGCTGTAAATCTTCCGGGCGCGTCACTTTTATATTATCAGCGCGTCCTTCAACCAGTTCGGGATGAAAACCGCAATACTCCAGCGCGGAGGCTTCATCCGTGATGGTCGCCCCTTCTTTAAGCGCACGCGTTAAGCAGTCGTGGAGTAATTCGCGGGGGAAAAATTGTGGCGTCAGCGCGTGCCAGAGATCGACGCGCTCAACGGTGTGGGCGATAGCCTGCTTGCCAGGCTCGGCGCGCTTCATGGTGTCACGCACCGGAGCGGCCAGGATGCCCCCCACTTTACTGGTTTCACTCAGCGCCAGCAGGCGCGCCAGATCTTCCTGATGCAGACACGGACGTGCGGCGTCGTGCACCAGCACCCACGGCGCGTCTCCGGCAGCCTGAATGCCCGCCAGCACGGAATCGGCGCGCTCGGCGCCGCCGTCAACAACGGTAATCTGTGGATGGTTTGCCAGCGGTAGCTGCGCAAAACGCGCATCGCCGGGGCTGATGACAATGATCGCTCGCGTCACCCGAGGGTGCGCCAGCAGCGCCGCCACGGCGTGCTCAAGGATCGTTTTATCACCAATTGAAAGGTACTGCTTGGGACACTCTGTTTGCATGCGCCGGCCAAAACCTGCGGCCGGCACCACGGCACAGACGTCCGAAAAAGTTGCTGCCATGTCGTAATCCTGGGCCTGATTATCGATTATTTTGTGCTGAGCCCTGATTGCGTTTAGACGCATCCGGAACCAGACGATAAAAGGTTTCGCCCGGCTTAGTCATACTGAGTTCATTGCGTGCGCGTTCCTCAATCGCCTCCTGTCCGCCATTGAGGTCATCAATTTCAGCAAAGAGTTGATCGTTACGCGCCTTAAGTTTGGCGTTTGTTGCCTGCTGAGCCGCGACGTCATCGCTCACCCGGCTGTAGTCGTGCAGTCCGTTCTTACCGAACCACAACGAGTATTGCAGCCAAATCAGCAAAGCCAGCAACAGCAGCGTTAGTTTACCCATCCTGCCCCCTGAAAAAACGGCTTCATCATCCCATAACTTTCCGCTGGACTCTACTCTGGGGTTTTAATTATGCCGCAAGTTAACCCATCAGCCATAAAAATAGCAGCCCAAATATGATGACTACGGCGGCGATAGTGAACACGGCACTATACAGGAGCCTGCCATTGAACAGGGAGTGCAACGCAATGCCGACGACAACCGCGACGGGCATTAGCGCCAGGAAGAAAGGCCAGGTGTAGAGGAAGAAGAACAGCGTATTGCCGCCATACATAAGAAACGGGATGCCAAGCGCCAGCAACCAGGAGACGAAGCCAATAATGGCCCCGGGAAATGACCAGGTCGTTTCGTCGTCGGTCGCGAGCGGCTCCGACCCGGTGGTGATAATGTAGTTTTCACTGTTGCGCATAGCTAATCCTGTGACCGTGACTCATCGTTCGGAAAGACAGCTCCCGAACGATACCGCCTCAGGATCTGATAATATCGTCCCGTCTGAGCAGGTCTAATAATTGGCTTACTAAATTTGTTACCAATTGTTGACCTTCCAGGTGAATCTCAGGCGATTCAGGCGCTTCGTAAACCGCGTCAATTCCGGTGAAGTTGCGCAGTTCGCCGGCACGCGCTTTTTTGTACAGCCCTTTCGGGTCGCGAGCTTCGCAGACCGCCAGTGGCGTATCGACAAACACTTCGATAAAGCGATCCGGCCCCACGCGCTCACGCACCATCTGGCGCTCAGCACGATGCGGCGAGATAAACGCCGTTAACACCACCAGCCCGGCATCCGCCATCAGGCTGGCGACTTCTCCCACCCGGCGAATATTCTCTTTGCGGTCGTCGTCGCTGAAGCCTAAATCGCTGCACAGACCATGACGGACATTATCCCCGTCCAGCAGGTAGGTGCTCACGCCCCTCTGATGCAGCGCCTCTTCCAGCGCGCCCGCTACCGTGGATTTACCGGAGCCAGACAGCCCGGTAAACCACAGCACAACCCCACGATGTCCGTGGAGTTGCTCACGCTGCGCGACGGTGACCGGATGAGGATGCCAGACGACGTTCTCATCATGTGCGGCCATTATTTGCCTCCCAGCAGATCGCGGGCGCCCCAGTGCGGGAAGTGCTTACGCACCAGCGCGTTCAGCTCCAGTTCGAAGGCGCTGAATTCAGAGGCGACGGTCGCCTGCTCGTTTGGCTCACGAACCATCCCCGCACCGACGGTGACATTAGTCAGACGGTCGATAAAGATCAGGCCGCCCGTTACCGGGTTCTGCTGATACGGATCCAGCACCAGCGGCTCATCGAAAGTCAGATCCACCAGGCCAATACCGTTCAGCGGCAGCTCGCTCACGTCACGCTGGGTGAGATTGTTGATGTCCACCTGGAACTGAATGCCGTCCACGCGGGCGCGAGTTTTCTTGCCCGCTATTTTGATGTCGTAGCTCTGGCCTGCGGTCAGCGGCTGTTCCGCCATCCAGACCACATCCACAGACGCACCCTGCACTGCTGCCAGCGTTTCCTGCGCGTCGACCAGCAGGTCGCCCCGGCTGATATCAATCTCGTCTTTCAGCACCAGGGTGACCGCCTCCCCTGCCCCGGCTTCCTGGAGGTCGCCGTCGAACGTCACGATGCGCGCGATTGCCGATTCTACGCCGGAGGGCAGCACTTTGACACGCTGTCCCACCTTCACGGAGCCGGAGGCAATCGTGCCGGAGAAGCCGCGGAAATCGAGATTTGGACGGTTAACGTACTGCACCGGGAAGCGCATCGGCTGGGTATCAACCACGCGCTGAATTTCAACGGTCTCCAGCACTTCCAGCAGCGTCGGGCCGCTGTACCACGGCATATTCGCACTCTGGGAGGCGACGTTATCGCCTTCCAGCGCGGAAAGCGGCACGAAGCGGATATCCAGATTACCCGGCAGCTGTTCGGCAAAGGTCAGGTAACTCTGGCGGATCTCCTCAAATTTCTCTTCGCTGAAGTTCACCAGATCCATCTTGTTGACCGCCACGACCAGGTGTTTGATCCCCAACAGCGTGGAGATAAAGCTGTGACGACGGGTTTGATCCAGCACGCCTTTACGGGCGTCGATCAGCAGGATCGCCAGGTCGCAGGTCGACGCGCCGGTCGCCATATTACGGGTATACTGCTCGTGCCCCGGGGTGTCGGCGATAATAAATTTGCGCTTCTCCGTTGAGAAATAGCGATAGGCCACGTCAATGGTGATGCCCTGCTCGCGCTCCGCCTGCAAACCATCCACCAGCAGCGCCAGGTCGAGTTTTTCACCCTGGGTACCATGACGTTTGCTGTCGTTGTGCAGAGAAGAGAGCTGATCTTCGTATATCTGGCGTGTATCGTGCAACAGGCGACCAATCAGGGTACTTTTCCCGTCATCCACGCTGCCGCAGGTCAGAAAACGCAGCAGACTTTTGTGTTGTTGCGCGTGCAGATACGCTTCCACGCCGCCTTCGTTGGCAATTTGTTGAGCAATAGTGGTGTTCATGGCGGCTCCTTAGAAATAACCCTGACGTTTCTTCAGCTCCATGGAGCCTGCCTGGTCGCGGTCAATCACGCGCCCCTGTCGCTCACTGGTGGTCGACACCAGCATCTCTTCAATGATCTCCGGCAGCGTCTGCGCGTTGGATTCCACCGCGCCGGTCAGCGGCCAGCAGCCGAGGGTACGGAAACGCACCATCTGTTTTTTGATGACTTCGCCCGGCTGCAGGTCGATGCGATCGTCGTCGATCATCATCAGCATGCCGTCGCGCTCGAGCACCGGACGCTCAGCCGCCAGATACAGCGGAACGATCTCGATATTTTCCAGATAGATGTACTGCCAGATATCCAGCTCGGTCCAGTTGGAGAGCGGGAAAACGCGGATGCTTTCGCCTTTGTTGATCTGGCCGTTGTAGTTGTGCCACAGCTCCGGGCGCTGGTTTTTCGGATCCCAGCGGTGGAAACGGTCGCGGAAAGAGTAGATACGCTCTTTAGCACGAGACTTCTCTTCGTCACGGCGCGCGCCGCCGAAGGCGGCATCAAAGCCGTATTTGTTCAGCGCCTGCTTCAGCCCTTCGGTTTTCATGATATCCGTGTGTTTGGCGCTGCCGTGCACGAAGGGGTTAATGCCCATCGCCACCCCTTCCGGGTTTTTATGCACCAGCAGCTCGCAGCCGTAAGCTTTTGCGGTACGGTCGCGGAATTCGTACATTTCGCGGAATTTCCAGCCGGTATCGACGTGCAGCAGCGGGAACGGCAGCGTACCCGGATAAAACGCTTTACGCGCCAGATGCAGCATGACGCTGGAATCTTTACCGATGGAGTACATCATCACCGGGTTAGAAAATTCGGCTGCCACTTCGCGGATAATATGGATACTTTCCGCTTCGAGCTGCCGCAGGTGAGTAAGTCGTTTTTGGTCCATAACCGTTCCTTAAGCCAGATTCACCACAGAGGAACCAAACCCCTCTGAGTCTGTAGTATGTTGAAACCAGGCGAGCGTACTGTGCAGCTGTACCACTTCCCCCACCACGATCAGGGCGGGCATCGGGGCATCTTTCGCCAGGTCTGCAAGTTCGAGTAATGTGCCGATAGCAACATGCTGATCGACGCGGGTGCCACGAGAAATCACGGCAACGGGCGTCGTTGCCTCGCGACCGTGCTGAATCAGCTGTTCGCTGATGTCTGCGGCTTTCATCGTGCCCATGTATATCGCCAGCGTTTGCCGGCTCTGGGCGAGATGCGACCAGTCAAACGGCGTGCTGTCGGCCTTGTAGTGCCCGGTCACAAAAGTGACGCTCTGCGCATAATCGCGATGGGTCAGCGGAATACCGGCATAGGCCGTTACTGCTGATGCCGCCGTAATGCCAGGCACCACCTGGAACGGCACGCCCGCTTCGGCTGCCGCCTGCAACTCTTCTCCGCCGCGTCCGAAGATAAACGGATCGCCCCCTTTCAGACGCACCACGGTTTTGCCCGCTTTGGCGGCAGCAATCAGCATCTGATTGGTGTCGTGCTGCGGCACAGAGTGCTCGCCTGCCCGTTTGCCGACGCAGATCTGCTCCGCGTCGCGACGGATCAGCTCGCGCACGCCGTTGGTGACCAGATGGTCGTAGAACACCACGTCCGCGTCCTGCAGCACCTGAAGGCCACGCAGCGTCAGAAGCCCGGCATCGCCCGGCCCCGCGCCCACCAGAATGATCTCCCCGTTCGTACTGCCAGGGTTGTCCAGTTCGTCTTCGAGAATTTTCTGCGCCGCCGTCTCATTGCCGGCCTGCATCAGGCTGGCAAAGCGGCCGCGAAACACCCGCTCCCAGAAGCGACGACGTTCCGCCACGCTGGTCAGCCGGGTCTTCAGATGGTTACGCCAGTAGCTGGCTGTCTCCGCCATGCGCCCGAGGCTTGTCGGCAGCAGTGCTTCGATTTTTTCCCGCAGCACGCGCGCCAGCACCGGAGCGGTCCCGCCGGAGGAGATCGCCACCAGAAGCGGCGAACGGTCAACGATCGACGGGAAGATAAACGAGCATAACGGCTGGTCGTCCACCACGTTCACCAGACGGTAACGGGCCTGAGCGGCGTCGGAAACACGACGGTTCAGGTCGCGATCTTCGGTCGCCGCTATTACCAGCACTACGCTGTCGATTTGTGATTCGTCAAAATCCGCTTCTGCCACTACCCGCACCTGCGCCCCCGCACGTTGCAAAAACGCGATTTTGCGATCGGCAATTTCACCCGTGCCAACAACCAGCACCGGTTTCTCTTTAATCGCGGCAAATAAGGGCAGATAGTCCACAGGCAACAACTCACTAACAACGAGGAATAGAGGGACTATAGGGGGCGGCTTAGACCGAATGAAATTACGAATTGGAATGAGTAGTTACTCAATGGAATAACGATGTGAAAAAGTTAATATCAAAAAGTGCTTAACACGCGAATTTTCGGGCATTTAAGAGCAATTCAAATTGTGTATGGGCGATCACAGTTTCATACTAGGCCAGTTAAAATTTTGCTCTGTTTTTAAGGACTCACTATGTTTTCCGCAACGCGCCACTGTGTTGCTGCCCTGGCGCTAGGCGTTTGCTTTATTCTTCCGGCTCAGGCAAAAAATCAACCCTATGGTGAAATCGCCACTCAGCAGGCGCGGCATATTGCCACCGTTTTCCCTGGCCGCATGACCGGTTCACCTGCGGAAATGCTCTCTGCTGACTATATTCGCCAGCAATTTGCTGATATGGGTTACCAGAGCGATATCCGGTCGTTTCACAGCCGCTATATCTATACCTCGCGCAATAAAACACAAAACTGGCACAACGTGACCGGCAGTACGGTTATTGCGGCTCACGAAGGTCGCGCGGCGGAACAGATTATTATCATGGCGCATCTCGATACTTACGCACCGCTCAGCGATGCCGACACCGATAACAACCTCGGCGGGCTGACGCTGCAGGGCATGGACGATAACGCAGCGGGTCTTGGCGTGATGCTCGAACTGGCCGAGCGAATGAAGAACATTCCGACGCAATATGGCATTCGTTTCGTTGCCACCAGCGGTGAAGAGGAGGGTAAGCTCGGCGCTGAGAATCTCCTTAAACGCATGAGCGCTGAAGAGAAGAAAAATACGCTGCTGGTAATTAACCTCGATAACCTGATTGTCGGCGATAAACTGTATTTCAACAGCGGGCAGAGTACACCGGGTAGCGTGCGTAAACTGACGCGTGACCGGGCGCTCGCCATTGCCCGCAGCCACGGGGTGTATGCCGCCAGCAACCCGGGCGGCAATCCAAATTATCCGCGAGGAACGGGCTGCTGCAACGACGGCGAAGTGTTCGATAAAGCGGGCATTCCGGTCCTGTACGTGGAAGCAACCAACTGGGCGCTGGGGAAAAAAGATGGCTACCAGCAACGGGGAAAATCGAAAGCCTTCCCGGACGGGACAAGCTGGCATAACGTGATGCTGGATAATCAGCAGCATATTGATAGCGCCCTGCCGCAGCGCATTGAACACCGCAGCCGGGACGTGGTGAAAGTGATGCTGCCGCTGGTGAAGGAGCTGGCGAAGGCGGGGAAAGGCTGAGGTTTTTAAGTATAGCGCGGCCTGATGCCCTCACCCCAACCCTCTCCCACAGGGAGAGGGCGGTTAAGGAATTACCCTTCGTGCAACCCGCACTCGCGCTTCAGCCCAAAGAATCGCGTCTCTTCTTCCGCCATTCCCGGTTCCCATTTGCGCGTGGTGTGGGTGTCTCCAACTGACAGGTAGCCCTGGTCCCACAGCGGATGGTACTTCAGCCCGTGTTTTTGCAGGTACTGGTACACCGTCCTGTTATCCCAGTCGATAATCGGCAGCACCTTAAAGACTCCGCGCTGGACCGCCAGCACCGGCAGCGTGGCACGACTGCCGGATTGCTCACGGCGCAACCCTGCAAACCACGTCTGCGCGTTAAGCTCTTTCAGTGCCCGGTTCATCGGCTCGACTTTGTTGATCTCATTGTATTTCTCAATGCCCTCAACGCCCTGCTCCCACAGCTTGCCGTAGCGTGCCTCCTGCCAGGCCGCGCTTTCCGTCGCGCGGTAGACTTTCAGGTTCAGCCTGAGCTTGTCCGTCAGCTCGTCAATAAACTGGTAGGTTTCCGGGAACAGGTAGCCGGTGTCGGTGAGGATCACCGGAATGTCCGGACGGATCTGATTCACCAGATGCAAACTCACCGCCGCCTGAATACCAAAACTCGACGAAAGCACATAGTCTCCCGGCAGGTTTTCCAGCGCCCAGGCCACGCGCCCTTCGGCGTCGAGCTTTTCCAGTTGGGCGTTGGTTTCTGCCAGCGCCAGAATGCGTTCGACTTTTGGCAGTTCGTTAAGGGCGTTTAGATCGAGTACGGACATAATTACCTCTCGTGGTTACTCCCAGAAATCCCTTGCGGGATCGAGCACCGGGCGAATGATGCCCGCACGCACCGTAAAGTCGCCGAAGCCTTCACCCGCTTCGCGCTCTTTCGCCCAGCGCCCGACAAGCTCGTCGATGGAATCAAGGATTTCCGGCTCGGTGATGTTCTCGCGGAACATACGCGGAATACGTGTGCCGATACGGTTACCGCCCAGATGCAGGTTATAGCGACCCGGCGCTTTCCCCACCAGCCCCAGCTCGGCCAGCATCGCGCGGCCGCAGCCGTTCGGGCAGCCGGTCACTCGCATAACAATATGCTCGTCCGGAATGCCGTGTTTTTCCAGAATCGCTTCCACTTTGTCAGTAAATGACGGCAGGAAACGTTCCGCTTCGGCCATCGCCAGCGGACAGGTCGGGAACGACACGCAGGCCATGGAGTTTTCACGCTGCGGTTTGACCGCATCCATCAACCCATGATCGCGCGCCAGCGTCTCGATCTTCGCCTTCTGGCTCTCCGGCACGCCGGCAATGATCAGGTTCTGGTTAGCGGTAATGCGGAACTCGCCTTTGTGGATCTTCGCAATTTCCAGCAGACCGGTTTTCAGCGGACGGCCCGGATAATCCAGAATTCGACCATTTTCGATAAACAGCGTCAGATGCCATTTATTGTCGATACCTTTCACCCAGCCAATACGATCGCCGCGACCGGTGAATTCGTAAGGACGGACTGGCTCAAATTTGATCCCCGCGCGCCGCTCCACTTCCGCTTTGAACGTCTCCACTCCCACGCGCTCGAGGGTATATTTGGTTTTCGCGTTTTTACGGTCGGTACGGTTACCCCAGTCGCGCTGGGTCGTGACCACGGCTTCCGCCACCGCCAGCGTGTGCTCCAGCGGCAGGAAGCCGAACTCGCTCGCGGTGCGGGCGTAGGTTTTCTTGTTACCGTGCTCAATGGACAGGCCCCCGCCCACCAGCAGGTTAAAGCCGACCAGCTTGCCGTTTTCGGCAATCGCCACAAAGTTCATGTCGTTGGCGTGCAGGTCAATATCGTTCTGCGGCGGGATCACGACCGTGGTTTTGAACTTACGCGGCAGATAGGTCTGGCCGAGAATCGGTTCTTCATCGGTGGTCGCGACTTTCTCCTGATCGAGCCAAATCTCTGCATAGGCGCGGGTGCGCGGCAGCAGATGCTCAGAGATCTTCTTCGCCCACTCATACGCTTCGGCATGCAGCTCAGACTCGTACGGGTTCGACGTGCAAAGCACGTTACGGTTCATGTCGTTGGCGGTGGCCAGTGCGTCCAGCCCGACGGAGTGCAGCATCTGGTGCACCGGCTTCACGTTCTTCTTCAGAATACCGTGGAACTGGAAGGTCTGACGGTTGGTCAGGCGGATGCTGCCGTAAATCGTGTTTTCGCCAGCGAATTTATCAATCGCCTGCCACTGTTTGGTGGTGATCACCCCACCCGGCAGACGGCAGCGCAGCAGCATCGCATGACGCGGCTCCAGCTTCTGTTCGGCACGCTCAGCGCGAATATCGCGGTCGTCCTGCTGGTACATACCGTGGAAACGGATCAGCAGGAAGTTGTCACCTTTAAAACCGCCGGTGAGACCGTCATTCAAATCTTCAGCAATGGTGCCGCGCAGGTAGTTGCTTTCCAACTTCATGCGCTCGGCGTCTGTCAGTTTACCTTCGACCACCAGTGGCCCTGGATGTTTTTCGCTCATTAGTAGACATCTCGCTGATAACGGCGCTCAACGCGCAGCTCACTTAAAAATTCATCCGCCGTTTCGGCATCCATACCGCCGAATTCGGCAATCACTTCCAGCAGTGCCTGCTCAACGTCTTTCGCCATGCGATTGGCGTCGCCGCAGACATAAATGTGGGCACCGTCATTGATCCAGCGCCACAGCTCTGCGCCCTGTTCGCGCAGTTTGTCTTGTACGTAGACTTTTTCTTTCTGGTCGCGGGACCAGGCCAGATCGATACGGGTCAGCACGCCCTCTTTGACGTAACGCTGCCACTCAACCTGGTAGAGGAAATCTTCGGTAAAGTGCGGGTTGCCGAAGAACAGCCAGTTTTTGCCTGGCGCGTCGTCCGCCGCACGTTGCTGCATAAAGGCGCGGAACGGCGCAATACCGGTGCCTGGACCAATCATGATCACCGGGGTTTCCGGGTTTGCCGGCAGACGGAAGTTGTCGTTGTGCTCGATAAAGACGCGCACTTCGCCCTCTTCTTCCACGCGGTCCGCCAGGAAACTTGATGCCCCACCCGCACGGGCGCGGCCTTCGATGTCATAACGCACCACGCCCACGGTGATATGCACTTCGCTCTCCACCTCTGCCTGAGAAGAGGCGATGGAGTAGAGGCGCGGGGTCAATGGACGCAGCAGCCCGACCACTGCATCGGCATCCAGCTGCGCCGGAGAGAAACGCACCATATCGACAATCGGGGTCGTCGCGGCGTAATGCTGCAGTTTCGCTTTGTCGCCCACCAGCGGCAGCAGCGATTCACTGCGCGTTAAGGTGGCGTAATTTTCGACGATGTTCGGAGTGTTGACCGTCAGTTCGAAATGCCACTGCAGCGCATCAGAAAGCGACTGGGTTTTGCCGTCAACGGTGACAGGCTCATCACCTTTCAGCCACAGCAGCTCAACCAGCTCTTTCACCAGCGCCGGATCGTTCTGATACCAGACGCCCAGCGCATCGCCAGGCTGATAACGCAGGCCAGAGTCACCGAGATCGATTTCGATATGACGCACGTCTTTTTCCGAGTCGCGGCCAGTGATTTTCTGGTTCACCGACAGGCTTGCCGCCAGCGGTGCTTCTTTCGTGTAAGGGCTGGTATGGATATCGTTGACGACGCCCGCGGCGGTCAATGCGGCCTGCGCCGGCGTCTCTTTCGGCACGCGCGCTTTCAGCACCTCAACGATGCGCGCACGCCATTCGGCGGCGGCAGTCTGGTATTCCACATCCGCGTCGACGCGGTCCAGCAGGCGCTCTGCGCCGAGCTCCGCCAGCTTACTGTCGAAGTCTTTACCGGACTGACAGAAGAATTCATAGGAGGTATCGCCCAGACCAAACACGGCAAACGCCGTGCCATCCAGTTTTGGGGCTTTTTTCGAGAACAGAAACTTATGCAGCGCTACCGCTTCTTCAGCGGGTTCACCTTCGCCCTGGGTAGAGGCGACCACCACCAGCAGCTTTTCTGACGCGATTTGCTTAAATTTATAATCGCCGGCGTTGACCAGGTTCACGTTCAGTTTGGCGGCCAGCAGGTCGTCACGCAACGCTTCGGCCACGCGGCGGGCGTTGCCCGTCTGCGAGGCGGAAATCAGCGTAATAGCGGGAATTTCCACAGCCGTTGCCGGTGCGCCCGCGACAGCGCCAGGCTGCTGATTGAGCATTCCCCAGAAATAACCGGAGACCCAGGCAAGCTGAGTGGGCGAAAAATCAGAGGTGGCAGCCTGAAGGCGCGCCAGTTGCTCCGGGTTCAGGGGAAGCAAATTTGATGGTGAGGCCTGTGTTGTCATGCGTCGTTATGTTCCAGTAGCCAAGCGGACTTTAAGCGAATAAATCCAAACTGAAGATAAGGTTAACGGCGAGGATAATAACAATTAAAGAAGGGATGGAAATAATAAATAACCAAATGGACTAACCTGTTTTAGTTATCGTTCTTAGCGATAAAACAGGTTAACTAACTCATTGAAAATAAATAGTTAAAAACCAAAAAAGCACCTTACCACCATGGCTGCGCCTTCAGAGCCGTTTTAGTTAATGCTAAAAATTGTGCTTTCCGGTACTATGCGGCGGTTTTTTCCGCATTACTGAGAGCGATCATGTCCACCACACTGTTTAAAG
>NZ_JTLF01000110.1:0-51515 GCF_000798855.1 Enterobacter sp. ZOR0014
CTTTGGCGCGGGCAATCGCGGCTTCAACAGCGGCTTTACGCGGATCGACCGCGTCCTGTTCAACCATCACCTGCTGATCCCCGGCCTTACGGGCTTTGGCACGGGCAATCGCCGCCTCGACAGCGGCTTTGCGTGGATCGACCTCCCCATCCGGTTGCGCTGTTTGCGCTTTTTCTGCCTGACGTGCGCGAGCCGCAGCCTTGCGTGCTTCACGCGCGGCGATGGCTTCACTGTTGTCAGGCTTCTCACCTGCAGGGATCACCACCGTCTGGGCAGCATTGGCTTTTTTCTCGCGAACGCGTGCCAGGGCGGCGTTAATGGCATCCTGATCTTTTTCGCCAGGCTGGACGGCGGCCTGCTTATGACGCTCCTGACGGGCCGCTTTTTCACGTTCCAGCCGCGCCTGACGTGCTTCAAAGCGCGCTTTGGCTTCTGCTGCACGTTTTTCTTCCATGGAGATGGCATAAATTTCGGCTTTCTCCTGGCGGAAGTATTGCACCAGCGGAATATTGCTTGGGCAGACCCAGGCGCAGGCGCCGCATTCGATGCAGTCGGCCAGGTTATGCGCTTTGGCTTTATCGTGTAGCTGGCCTTTGCTGTACCAGTAAAGCTGCTGCGGGAGCAGATCCGCCGGACAGGCATCGGCACAGGCGCTACAGCGGATACAGCCTTTCTCTTCCTGCACTTCGCCCATCTCGGTGGAAGAGGGAGCAAGCAGGCAGTTCGTGATTTTGACTACCGGGACATCCAGCCATGGCAGGGTAAAGCCCATCAGAGGGCCACCCATGATCACCATCTGATCGGTACCCGGGCAGAATTCAGCCTGCTCCAGTAAATGACGCACCGGCGTACCGAGGCGCGCCCAGACGTTACCCGGACGGGAGACCGATTCGCCAGTCAGCGTCACGACTCGTTCGGTTAACGGCTCGCCGTCAATTACCGCACGTTTCACGGCATAAGCTGTGCCGACGTTTTGCATCAGCACGCCGATATCCGAAGAACGTCCGCCGTGCGGCACTTGCTTCCCGGTGAGGATTTGCGTCAGCTGTTTTGCGCCGCCAGACGGGTACTTGGTCGGAATGACGCGCAGGGCGATATCATGGCTACCCGCCAGCACGGCGCGCAGCATGGAGATAGCCTGCGGTTTATTGTCTTCGATACCAATCAGCACTTCTCGCGGCTGCAAAATATGCGCGAGGATACGGATGCCTTCCACTACCTGAGCGGCGCAATCCTGCATCAGACGATCGTCGGCGGTGATATACGGCTCGCACTCTGCGGCATTGATAATCAGCGTCTGGATTTTATCGCTACCGCCGCGCAGCTTGACGCCGGTAGGGAAGCCCGCGCCGCCCAGCCCGGCAACGCCGAACTGGTGAATGCGCTCGATAAGCGCTTCGCGGCTCTGGCTGCGATAGTCGCTCCAGCCGTCACGTTCGATCCAGCGATCTTCGCCGTCGGCTTCAATGATCACGCTCAGCTCTGAAAGTGCCGACGGATGCGCCACCGTATGAGGGGCAATCGCGATCACTTTACCGGACGTTGGGGCGTGTACAGGCAGCATACGTCCGCGACCAAAGGTCAGCGGCTGACCGCGAAGGACGGTATCACCTTCTTTTACGCACAACTCACCTTCCGCGCCGATATGCTGCTTGAGCGGCATGACGTAACGCGTCGCCAGCGGAATCTGGCGCAGCGGCGTGCCGTTAGACTGGGTTTTCATCTCCGGCGGATGAATACCGCCGTCAAAGTCCCAGATCTTCTCTTTTCTGAAAGCAGAAAATAACTTAAGCATGTTGTTCCACAGGAATGTTGCGAACCGGAATGGTTTGAAGATCCCACTTCCAGCTTTCGGTAGTCGCTTCAACCGGGCGCAGCGTAATACATTGCGTCGGGCAGGGGGCTACGCAGAGGTTACAGCCGGTGCACAGATCCGCCACGACGGTGTGCATGGCGCGGGTGGCACCAACAATGGCGTCAACCGGGCAGGCCTGAATACATTTAGTGCAGCCGATGCAATTCGCCTCGTCGATCACGGCGAGGGCGCGGACCGGCTCCTGCACATCCGCATCGCCATCAACGGGCTGTGGGTCAACGTTAAGCAGGGCCGCAATTTTCAGCATCACCGCTTCGCCACCGGGCGCACAGCGGTTAATTTTCTCACCCTGAATGCCCACCGCTTCAGCGTAAGGGCGACAGCCAGGGTAGCCGCATTGCCCACACTGGCTTTGCGGCAGAAGCTCATCAATTTTTTCTACAACGGGATCGTCCTCTACCGCGAAACGGCGGGAGGCGTAACCGAGGATAAGGCCAAACGCTAACCCCAGGACGCTAATAGAGGCGATGGCAATCCAGATAGCATTCATTACAACTTCACCAGACCACTGAAGCCCATAAAGGCCAGAGACATTAAACCCGCGGTGACCAGCGCAATCGCGTTACCGCGGAAAGGCGCAGGGATATCCGCAGCGGCCAGACGTTCGCGAATCGAGGCGAACAGGACCATTACGAACGAGAAACCGACGGCGGCGGAAAAACCGTACAGCGCCGACTGCATAAAGTTATGGCCAAGGTTGATGTTCAACAGCGCCACGCCGAGTACCGCGCAGTTGGTGGTGATCAGCGGCAGGAAGATACCGAGCAGGCGATAGAGCGCCGGACTGGTTTTACGCACCACCATTTCGGTAAATTGCACAACAACGGCAATGACCAGAATAAAGGCCAGCGTACGGAGGTAGATTAACCCCAGCGGGATGAGGATCCAGGTATCTATCAACCACGCGCAAATCGATGCCATCGTCATGACGAAGGTGGTTGCCAGCCCCATGCCCATCGCCGTTTCCAGCTTTTTGGAAACGCCCATAAACGGGCACAGGCCAAGGAACTTCACCAGAACGAAGTTGTTAACCAGCACAGTGCCGACAAAGAGCAGTAAGTAATCGGTCATTATTTAGCCTGAAATAAAAAAGCCGCCTATTATCGGACAAACCGGGTCAGGCGACAACAGGTTATCTGTAAGGTTATTACGGGTTCACGAAGGTGTTTTTTACCCGCGTCGACCGTTTGAAATAGGGCACCAGCAGCGCCGCGGCCAGTAACGGGAAAAGTAGCTGGCGGACCGCAAGCACGTCAGACACCGGCGAGAACGCAAACGCCTTGACTGCCAGCAGGACTGAGATTAACAGCCAGATAATATAGTGCTTAGGCACCCCTTTGCGGCGTTTGAAGAAGGCGATGGTCAGCCACAGGGTGTAGTACCACATGCCGATCGCGAAAACGAAGGACACAAACCACATCGCAATATTAAGCACACTTTGCGACATCAGGGTCTGAATAGCGTGAGGGGTGATCAGTGCGGTAGTATAAAGCAGCAGCGCAAGCGATGCGCTTAACAAGGCAACCAGCAGCCATGCCAGTGGGGCGATTAACCAGCCTCCAATGCGTTCTCCAGGCGTTGCGGTCATGAACTCTCCCATAATCTGCGCGAAATGTTGTACAGCCAGTTTGCAGGGCGGAGAGTATATAACATTTCGCGCGGATGGCTACTTTCTTATAAAACGTAACGCCAGACAGACTTAGGCACTTCACCTACGTTGAACAAACGACCGCCGGAGACCAGCTCCGCACGGCGATGATCGGCGGCGCGATACATATTGATGATGTCCTGATTATCCGACAGGGTGTAGTTCAGGTGGTCAAACAGTTTTTCCAGGCTCTCAAGCGAATTGATCTTGCGAAATTTTAATAAATAGTCCTGAACTGTCATATTAATAAGTTTCCATATAAAAGTGAGTAATACCCGTTAAGGTAATTCGTTCGAATAATAAACGGATTAATAAAGACGTAAACAGCCCACTCAGGTAACGCGACGAAATTAGGAGTTTTCTTTGCTGAAATTCAGGCATCAGACGATGCCTGGAAGAGAAGGTTAACCGTGTTCACCTGGGCTGGCAATACGTAACTGACATAATATGTCACTCGTTATTGCAGTAACCGGTTACTTAGGTTGGGCGACTGTGACAGGCTCCGGCGGCTGGTAGTTATCGATGTGGCTGGCAACGCCGAGCAAAATGACCGATACCCCAAGAACAATCCATCCCGCTAATTCAATGATTCGATTAATAATTGATGTCATGACTCGTAATTGTACTTTATCCATAAATACAGGGAGCAAATGTTACAGCGAGGCCTCACCAACGGCAAGCGCTTTGGGAACGGTTCCCTTAAACAAAATCAGAAGGTTAATACTATGTAACGAAAACAACCGCCACAACCTGCTATTTTAAGTCATACGGCACATTATTAATCTGCGCTTATGCCAGGCTTGCCAGTGTGAAATAAGAACGTCATAAAAGAGGACGGCACTATGAGTGATAATATCCGCGTCGGTCTGATAGGTTATGGGTACGCGAGCAAAACGTTTCATGCACCTCTGATAGCCGGAACGCCCGGAATGATGCTGGCAGCAGTATCCAGTAGCGATGCTACCAAAGTCCATGCCGACTGGCCTTCCGTGCCGGTTGTCTCTGAGCCTAAACATCTCTTCAACGATCCGAATATTGATTTAATTGTCATCCCTACACCTAACGACACGCATTTCCCCCTGGCAAAAGCCGCGCTGGAAGCAGGAAAGCACGTCATTGTTGATAAACCTTTTACGGTGACGTTGTCACAGGCGCGTGAACTGGACTCGCTGGCAAAAGGCCTGGGCAGACTGCTTTCCGTTTTTCATAACCGCCGTTGGGACAGCGACTTCCTGACGGTAAAAACGCTACTCAGCGAAGGTACGTTAGGTGAGATCCTCTTTTTTGAATCGCACTTTGACCGTTTTCGCCCGCAGGTAAGACATCGCTGGCGGGAGCAGGCCGGTCCGGGGAGCGGCATCTGGTACGATTTAGCCCCTCATCTTTTGGACCAGGCTGTCAACCTGTTTGGTCTGCCGGTGAGCATGACGGTCGATCTGGCCCAGCTCAGACCCGGGGCGCAGACGACCGATTACTTCCACGCGGTGTTAAGTTATCCGCAGCGCCGCATCGTGCTGCATGGGACGATGGTCGCGGCCGCGGAATCTGCCCGTTATATCATTCACGGCACGCGGGGAAGCTATGTGAAGTTTGGCCTCGACCCACAGGAAGACCGTCTTAAAAACGGTGAGCGTTTGCCGCAGGAAGACTGGGGCTATGATATGCGCGACGGCGTGGTCACGCGGGTTGAAGGTGAGGTACTGGTTGAGGAAACGTTGCTGACGATGCCGGGCAACTATCCGGCCTATTATGCGGCTATTCGCGATGCGTTGAACGGAACAGGAGAAAATCCGGTTCCGGCCAGCCAGGCGATTCAGATTATGGAGCTGATTGAGCTGGGTATCGAATCTGCCAAACATCGCGCCACGCTCTGTCTGGCATAGGGTTCAGATACTGTAGGCCGGGTAAGGCGCAGCCGCCACCCGGCAAAAAGGCTTACGCGGTTGCCACTTTATTCCGCAGAGCCTGCTTCTCTTCCGGCGTCAGGAACGCAATTTCCAGACCGTTGATCTGCGCCTGACGGATCTGCTCGCGGCTCAGACCCGCCTGCGGTGCGGCGTTGTTGTACTCGTGGATGATATCCACGCCCTGTACCGCCGGATCGTCAGTGTTCAGCGAGGCCAGCACGCCGTGTTCCAGGAAGGTTTTCAGCGGGTGCTGCGCGAGCGTTGCCACGGTGCTGGTCTGAATATTGGACGTCAGGCACGATTCAATCCCGATACGCTGTTCTGCGAGGAAATCCATCAGGGCGCGATCTTCTACCGCCTTCACGCCGTGACCGATACGCTCGGCGCCGAGCTCACGAATGGCCTGCCAGATACTTTCCGGACCTGCCGCTTCACCCGCATGAACGGTAATGTGCCAGCCGGCATCGCGTGCGCGGTTGAAGTGAGAGAGGAACAGGCTGCCCGGGAAGCCCAGTTCATCACCGGCGAGATCGACGGCAGTGATGGCATCGCGATGGGCCTGCAGCGCCTCCAGCTCCTGCAGGCAGGCCGCTTCGCCAAACGTACGGCTCATAATACCAATCAGACGGGCCTGGACATCGTAGGTTTCACAGCCCTGGCGGACGCCTTCAATCACGGCTTCCACCACGCCTGCAACGGGCAGGTTGTGGGTCATCGCCATATAGCCCGGCGAGAAGCGCAGCTCAACGTAGTGCAGGCCGTTACGGGCCGCATCTTCAATGTTCTCAAACGCCACGCGGCGGCAGGCATCCAGCGAGGCCAGCATTTTCACGCCCCAGTCGAGTTTGCTCAGGAAGCTGACGAGGTCAGGTTCATTAGAGGTGACCTGAACGTGCGGGATCAATGACTCCAGCGTTTGAGCGGGAAGCGTTAAATTGTACTGGCGGCCAAGATCGAGGATGGTTTGGGCACGAATGTTACCGTCAAGGTGACGATGAATATCAGTTAAAGGCAGGCGTGTATCAATCATGGTCGCACTCTTTTCTGGTTAAAGTGCGCCATATTATAAAAACAAAACGGGGTAAAAAGCTATTTGCGCAAGGGAATATTCCGTTGCGCAAACTGATTACAGGAGCGTGTTAATTCCGGCAATGAGGCGTTTCACCCCTTGTTCCAGCTTGCTGCGCGGGCAGCCTGCGTTCAGGCGCACGAAACCGTTACCTTCGTTTCCGTAGGTATATCCCGGCATGATGGCCACTTTTTGGTGCTCAATCAGTACTTTTTGTAGCTCGTGGTCATCAATACTTAGCGGGCGCAGATCAACCCAGGCCAGATAGGTGGCCTCCGGCGGCTGCCAGTTCAGTTTCGGAAAAGCACTGTTTAATTCCTGCGCGATATACAGCAGATTTTCTTCGAGATAGTGCCTTAGGGCATCCAGCCACGGCGCTCCCTGCTGGTAGGCGGCGATATGTGCCGTCAGTGCCAGTACGGAGGGGGAAGAGAGTCCGTCCCGGCCTTTTAAGGCGCTGAGATAGCCGTTACGGCTCTCTTCTTCACCTATCAGGCCGTAAGCGCCCGTCAGCGCCGGAATATTAAAGCTTTTCGAGCCGGAGGTAAGCAGCGCCCATTTGCCGCGCGCCACCTCATTCCACGGCGTGTGACGATGCGCACCCCACACCATGTCCATATGAATTTCATCGCTGATGACCGCAACGTTATGGCGCACGCACAACTCTGCCATGTGGGTCAATTCTTCGCGGGTCCAGACCTTACCGGTTGGGTTTTGCGGGCTGCACAGGAGCAGGATTCTATTTTCCGGTTTCGCCAGTGCCGCTTCCAGAGCGGCCATATTGCCCAGCCAGCCAGAAGCATGCTTTTCCATCTCAACTGGCACCACATGACGCCCATTGCCTTCAATGGCTTTGTAAAACGCATCGTATGCCGGGGTGTGCACCACCACGCCGTCGCCAGGAGCGGACCAGAGACGAATCAGCTCGGATACCATGTAGATGACGGAAGGGCCATACACGATGGTTTCGGTATCAATGTGGCTGTTAAAGCGCTGGCGGAACCAGTGCGCGACGGCGGCGAGAAATTCATCGTTTTTCCAGCGGCTGTAGCCAAACACGCCGTGGTTGATGCGCTGGTGCAGCGCGTCAGTAATGCAGGGGGCGGTGGCGAAATCCATATCCGAGATGGTGAAGGGCAGCAGGTCGGGCGCGCCAAAACGGTCGGCGACGTAGTCCCACTGTGTACACCAGGTGCCGTGACGATCCACGACGGTAGAGAAATCAAACATCACGTGAGTCCTTAAAGTAAAACCCCCTCAGAGCGAGGGGGCGGGGCATCAGGCTTCTACTGTTCGCATCAGGGTTGCCAGCTCATCTTTCACCGACTGTACCTGCGGGCCGATAACCACCTGCAAATTGTGCTGATTTAACTGTACCACGCCGATCGCCCGGTTGGCTTTCAGGGCGTTGGTATCCACTTTTGACATATCCGCCACCGACAAACGCAGGCGGGTAATGCAGTTATCCAGCGAGGTAATGTTATCCGCACCGCCCAGCGCCGCCAGAATGGCAGGGGTGTTATAGCCGGATTTGCCCACGGTTCCTGCAACCGCCTGTTCGACGCTGGTGGCTGTTTCAACATCACGGCCTGGCGTTTTCAGGTTGAAGCGGGTAATGGCGAAGCGGAAGATGCCGTAGTACACCGCAAACCAGATGGCCGCCACGACCGGTACCAGATACCACTTGGTGGAAAGACCATGCAGGATACCGAACACCACGAAGTCAATCACGTTGCCGTCGGTATTACCGATAGTGACGCCCAGCACCGCCATGACGGTAAAGCCCAGACCGGTCAGCACGGCGTGGATGAGATACAGCACCGGCGCAACAAACAGGAACAGGAATTCGATAGGCTCAGTGGTCCCGCCGACGACGCAGGCGATCACGCCGGAGATCAGCAGCCCTTTAATTTTATGGCGGTTTTCCGGACGCGCGCAGTGGTACATCGCCAGTGCCGCACCCGGCAGGCCGCCAAGGAAGGCTGGCATTTTACCCTGAGACAGGAAGCGGGTGGCGCTTTCAGAGAAGCCATGAGTGGTCGGGCAGCTCAGCTGCGCCTGGAAGATGGTCAGCGCGCCGCTCACATCGTGACCGCACACCTCCATGGTACCGCCCGCTTCGGTGAAGCGAATCAGGGCGACCAGGATATGCTGCAGGCCAAACGGCAGCAGCAGACGCTCACCGGTACCGAAGATCATCGGACCAAAATCGCCCGCGCCGTTAATGATGCGGCCAATACCGTTGATGCCCATCGCAAAGACTGGCCAGATCAGCGGAATGATCAAACCAAACAGACCCATCACCACCAGGGTAATAATTGGTACAAAGCGGGTACCGCCGAAGAAGGCCAGGGCATCCGGCAGGCGAATATTGTGGAAGCGCTCGTGCAGCATCCAGATAATCACCCCGGCGATCACCGCGCCGAGGATCCCGGTATCAATCGACTGGATACCAATCACGCTCTGAATGTTATTGGCTTTCAGCACGGCAGCGTCGGTGGCCGGCAGAATGCCTTTCGCGGTCAGCCAGAAGTTAACCGCCAGGTTCATCACTGCGTAACCCACAAAACCGGCAAACGCCGCCACACCTTTGTTCTCGCGCGCCAGACCCAGCGGAATGGCGATACAGAACATCACAGGCAGGAAGCTAAATGCGAAGGAGCCGACTTTACTCATCCAGATGAAGATCGCCTGCAGTATGGGGGTACCGAGGAACGGGATCAGGGTAATGACGTCTTTACTGCTCAGTGAGCTGCCGATCCCGAGCATGATCCCACAGAACGAGAGGAGTGCCACGGGCAGCATAAAGGTTTTACCCAGTTGCTGGAAAAACTCCCACAGCGATATTTTTTGTGCTGCTTTCGCCGTCATAAAACGACTCCTTTATTGTTAAAATCAGTTTATCTGCTTCAATGCTGCGAGAAGATAAAACGTTTTATCAAAGTTTAGTGCGCGCTAAATCACATTCTCAGGCTTTGACTGGTAGTATAAAGATAACGTATTGATAAAACGTTTTACCGATCTCATTTCAGGGAGTCACGCCGACACATGGCTGTAGCGAAAAAAATCACCATCAACGATGTCGCGCTGGCGGCGGGGGTCTCCGTCAGTACCGTTTCTCTGGTGCTGAGCGGAAAAGGGCGCATCTCGCCTGCCACCGGGCAGCGAGTTAACGAGGCGGTTGAACAATTAGGCTTTGTGCGTAACCGCCAGGCGTCGGCGCTGCGCGGTGGGCAAAGCGGGGTGATTGGCCTGATTGTCCGGGATCTGACGTCTCCGTTTTATGCAGAATTGACCGCCGGGTTAACCGAAGCGCTTGAAGCGCAGGGGCGGATGGTCTTTCTGCTGCACGGCGGACGCGAAGCCGATCAGCTCCTTTCCCGGCTGGATATGCTGCTCAACCAGGGCGTGGACGGGGTGATCGTCGCCGGGGCGTCGGGCGTAGGTAGCGAACTGTGCGAGCGTGCCGCCGAAAAAGGCGTGCCGCTGGTCTTTGCTTCGCGCGCCAGCTACCTGGACGAAGCGGATACGCTGCGCCCGGATAACATGCAGGCCGCGCAAATGTTGACCGAGCATCTTATTCGTCGCGGTCATCAGCGCATTGCCTGGCTGGGGGGTAAAAGTTCGTCCCTGACCCGCGCCGAACGGGTCGGCGGCTACTGCGCGACGTTGATCAAATACGGTCTGCCGTTCCACAGTGAATGGGTTGTTGAATGTGAGTCCAGCCAGAAGAAAGCGGCTGAAGCGATAAATGCGCTGTTGCGAAGCAACCCGACGATCAGCGCCGTGATTTGCTACAACGATGTGATTGCTATGGGGGCCTGGTTTGGCCTGATCCGCGCCGGGCGGCAGAGCGGTGAGGGCGGGGTGGAAACTTTCTTTGGCCATCAGGTCTCGCTGGGGGCGTTCGCCGACGTCGGTGAAAACGCGCTGGATGACCTGCCGATCGTCTGGGCCACCACTCCCGCGCGGGAGATGGGTTATACGCTGGCGGACAGAATCATGCAGCGCATCGAGAATACGGATGTCCAGGCCGGGCACCAGATTGTGGCGGCGCGCCTGGTCACCGTGAAATAAACGCCTCTGCACATCGCCCGGCGGCAACGGCCCCCGATCGTAGGCCGGGTAAGCGTCAGCGCCACCCGGCAATAAAAAACCCCTCGCATGAGGGGTTTTGACGTTTACTGCTGCGGTGCCGCCGGTTCGGCTGGCGCTGCGGGTTCAGCCGGTTCCGGCATCCCCAGCGTCGGCATACCAAACATGCCGACGAAGTCTTCCAGCGGCATTTTGTCGCCGTTGAGCGTAACCTGACCATTGGTGTACTGCAGGCTGGTGGAGATGGTATTGTTTTCCACCTTCGTGATGCGGAACATCTGGCCCATCGCCGCCAGGCCTTTCACCTGCTGGTTCGCCAGTTTACCGGCGTCTTCGTCGCCGTAGCCTTCCAGCTTCGCAATCTGGGTCATAAACTCGGTTGCCATATCCATCGGGATAGTCAGCTTGCTGTCGAGGGACTTCACGCTGCGATCCACTTCCTGCGCCAGCGTCTGCGGTTCACCCGTTGCGGTTGCCGGATCTTTCAGGAACAGAGACAGGTTGAAGTTGGTTTCGCCTTTGCTGTTTTTCCAGCTCAGTGGTGCAACGGTGATCACCGGCTCGCCTTTCAGCAGGATCGGCAGGTTGTTGAACAGCACCGTCATCGCCTGCTGCTGATACGCTTCCGGATTCTGTTGCAGAGCGGTATTGGTCAGCAACGCCTGGCTCTCTTTGCTGTATTTCTGGCTAAATTCATGCCACGCCTGGCCGTCGATATTGCCGATCTTCAGCGAGAGTTTGCCGGTGCCCAGATCCTGGTTCTGGACCTTCAGGCTTTTCAGCGTGTAGTCCAGCTGGGTGTTGATGCTTTTCCCGTCTTTGGAAACGTCGGATTTGCCGTTGACGTCCATGCCTTCCAGCACGGCCATCTCTTTACCTTCAATCGCGATAGCAATCTTATCAACGGAGAGCGTCTGATCGCCGATACGCTCTTTAAAATCGGTCATACGGCTGTTGCCGTCGGCCTTCAGCTTATTGAAGGTGAGCTGAACTTTTTGGTTGTATTCGTTTACGGCGTTGACCAGGCCGCTTTCCGCTTCACCCGTCAGGGAGAAGACATTGCCATCCCGATCCGCGTCGACTTTGAAATTGCCGCCGCTGAAGGCGACTTTCTCATTCTCTTTCTCATAGTTCAGCGCTTTCAGAGCAATATCAGAACTCGTATCACCGGAGTAGCTGATGCGGGTGTTAATGTCGAAAGGGGATTCATTCTTTGCCAGGTCAAACAACGGTTTAGTGACGTCGTTATTCACCAGCACGGTGTGAACTGATGCCATGGACGGTATCAGATTAAACGATTTCAACTGTGCCAGCGGGAGCGGACCGTGGCTGACCACTTCATCCAGCACCACGCTCTGGCCTGGCTTCAGCCAGCCGTTTTCATTACCGGCCATTGGCTTCACCACCAGTTGCATATGGCTGGTGAACACGCCGCGCTGATAGTTCTGATAGCTCAGTTCCAGACCTGCTTCCGGCGCGCTGCGCTTAATCTCTCCATTAGCCTGTGCTACCATCTCAGCCAGACGGCCTTCCAGCTGTTTCCCGGTAAACCAGGAGGCACCCGTCCAGACCACGCCTAACGCTACAATCACTCCAACCGCTACGACCGATTTTTTCATTGCGACTATCCCTAAAATGAAACCAGGCGGTAAAAACCGCCCGGAGATATTAAGCCTGCAACTAGCTTAGCAAGAGTTGTTAAAAAATTCAGTAAGTGCTTAAAGCTTATTGAAAACGCGCGCCAGACGACCGGTACCGCTTACGCTAACCGGAGACTCATTCGCTGCAACGAACGCTGACTCACCGGGCTTAAGTACCAGACGCTGTTCACCTTTGTGCAGCGTGGCTTCGCCTTCGACACAGAACAGGATTGCTGCACTTTCCTGCGCAATGGTGGTTTCGGTCGGGCTCAGGTCGTGCAGGGAGAAGGCAAAATCGTCCACCGGGATCGGGAAGTCCAGCTCTGCACCTGTTTTGACAGGCTGGGTGAGCAGCTCACCTGCCGGTTTTGCCACAAACTTCACGTTGGCAACCAGCTCAGGAATATCGATATATTTCGGCGTCAGGCCCGCGCGCAGCACGTTATCGGAGTTGGCCATCACCTCCAGCGCCACGCCCTGCAGGTAGGCGTGCGGGGTTTCCGCGAACAGGAACATCGCTTCGCCCGGGTTCAGTTTCACCACGTTCAGCAGCAGGGGAGAGAACAGGCCGCTGTCGTCCGGGTAGAACGCGGAAATCAGACGGATGGTTTCCCACGGTTCACCGTGCTGGCTGTCCAGCGTCGCTTTCAGCACCGCCAGCGCGTGAGATTTCTCTTCACCCTGCATATTCAGCAGGCTGGCAAACAGCTGGCTCAGCGCGTCGGCATTCGGGTTTTCAAGGAAGTGGGCGATAGCCTTGTTAGCACCCGCGACCGGTTGCAGCAGGGAAACGATCTCGGAAAATTCGCGGAATGCGTTCATCGCCAGGAACGGGGTCAGCGCAAAGACCAGTTCCGGCTTGTGATTCGGATCTTTGTAGTTACGCTCGGCAGCGTCTAACGGGATACCCGCCGCGTTCTCTTTCGCAAAGCCGATTTCAGAGGCTTTTTTGTTCGGGTGAACCTGGATGGAGAGCGGCTGGTCGGCACACAGGACTTTAAACAGGAACGGCAGTTCACCGAAGCGCTGAGCAACGTTGTCGCCCAACAGCGCGGATTTATCGGCATCGATCACGTCACGCAGGCTGCGTACCTGGCCGCTGGCGTCTGCAATTTTTGAGCTGCTCTTCGGGTGTGCCCCCATCCACAGCTCTGCCATCGGCAGGTTGTTGGGGTTAGCGATACCGTAGAGATCCGTTAACGCAGTTTTACTTCCCCAGGCGTAGTTTTGCACTGAGTTAATGAGTTTTTGCATTATCAAGCCCTGATTCAATTGTGGAATTAACTTCGGGTATTAAAGCAATAAACCACATGGAAGTAACCTGTGGATGTAAAAAGTCGTACTAGTCTCAGTTTTTGTTAAAAAATTGTGTAGGATAAGCTGACTCGCTTTTAAGCCGGGCAGCGGAACATCTGCCCTGAATAAACAGACCGAAGCAGTAAGTGAGAGAACAATGTCGAATAAACCCTTCCATTATCAGGATCCTTTCCCCCTCAGTAAGGATCAGACCGAGTATTACCTGTTAACCCGCGATCACGTCTCCGTTTCTGAGTTTGAAGGACAAGAGATCCTTAAGGTGGATCCGCAGGCGCTGACGCTGCTGGCGCAGCACGCTTTCCACGACGCCTCGTTTATGCTCCGTCCTGCGCATCAGCAGCAGGTAGCCGATATTCTGAGCGACCCGGAAGCCAGCGAGAACGATAAATACGTTGCCCTGCAGTTCCTGCGTAACTCCGATATCGCGGCGAAAGGCATTCTGCCAACCTGTCAGGACACCGGCACGGCGATTATCGTTGGTAAAAAAGGCCAGCGCGTCTGGACCGGCGGCGGTGATGAAGCGGCGCTGGCCCACGGTGTTTACAACACGTATACCGAAGATAACCTGCGCTACTCGCAAAACGCGGCGCTGGATATGTACAAAGAGGTCAACACCGGCACCAACCTGCCCGCACAGATAGATCTCTACAGCGTCGACGGTGATGAGTACAAATTCCTCTGCATCGCCAAAGGCGGCGGTTCGGCCAACAAAACCTATCTCTACCAGGAAACCAAAGCGCTGCTCACCCCGGGCAAGCTGAAGAACTACCTGGTCGAGAAAATGCGTACTCTCGGTACGGCTGCATGCCCGCCGTACCACATCGCGTTTGTGATTGGCGGTACCTCGGCTGAGAGCACGCTGAAAACCGTCAAACTGGCCTCAACCAAATACTATGACGGTCTGCCAACGGAAGGTAATGAACACGGCCAGGCATTCCGCGACGTGCAGCTTGAGCAGGAGCTACTGGAAGAAGCGCGTAATCTGGGGCTCGGCGCACAGTTTGGCGGTAAATACTTTGCTCACGACGTCCGCGTGATCCGTCTGCCGCGTCACGGGGCATCCTGCCCGGTCGGCATGGGCGTTTCCTGCTCTGCGGATCGCAACATCAAGGCGAAGATCAACCGCGAAGGCATCTGGATCGAAAAACTGGAAAACAACCCAGGCAAATACATCCCTGAAGAACTGCGTAAAGCGGGTGAGGGGGAAGCGGTTCGCGTTGACCTTAACCGTCCGATGAAAGAGATCCTGGCCCAGCTTTCTCAGTACCCGGTGTCGACCCGACTCTCTCTGAACGGTACGATTATCGTCGGTCGTGACATTGCGCACGCGAAGCTGAAAGAGCGTCTGGATAACGGTGAAGGGCTGCCGCAGTACATTAAAGATCACCCGATCTACTACGCAGGACCGGCCAAAACGCCTGAAGGCTATGCTTCCGGCTCGTTAGGTCCTACCACGGCGGGCCGTATGGACTCCTACGTTGACCAGCTGCAGGCCAACGGCGGCAGCATGATCATGCTGGCAAAAGGCAACCGTAGCCAGCAGGTAACGGACGCATGCCATAAGCATGGCGGTTTCTACCTTGGCAGCATCGGCGGCCCGGCGGCGGTCCTTGCGCAGGGCAGTATCAAGAGCCTGGAATGCGTGGAATACCCGGAACTGGGTATGGAAGCCATCTGGAAAATTGAAGTGGAAGATTTCCCGGCGTTTATCCTGGTGGATGACAAAGGTAACGACTTCTTCAAGCAAATCCAGTCGTCCCAGTGTTCAGCGTGTGTGAAGTAAGTTAAAACCTTGTCGGGTGGCGTTAGCGCCACCCGACTCCAAGAAGAGCGCACAAAGCGCCATAACGTTTCTCAGAAGTCATCAATACTTATCTCTTAAGCATGTGAGCAATCCCGACAGTGTTATCAAGGAGAAAGTAATGACAACGGTACGCCATGAGAAAGACTCTATGGGCGCAATCGAGGTTCCGGCTGACAAGCTATGGGGCGCGCAAACCCAGCGTTCGCTGGAGCACTTCCGTATTTCGACCGAAAAAATGCCCGTCTCGCTGATTCAGGCGCTGGCACTCACCAAACGTGCAGCGGCAAAAGTAAACCAGGATTTAGGCCTGCTGGGCGCAGATAAAGCCAGCGCGATCATTAATGCCGCCGACGAAGTGCTAGCCGGTAAACATCCCGACGAATTTCCCCTCGCCATCTGGCAAACCGGTTCCGGTACCCAAAGCAACATGAACATGAACGAAGTGCTGGCGAACCGGGCAAGTGAACTGCTGGGCGGCGTGCGCGGCATGGAGCGTAAGATCCACCCGAACGATGACGTTAACAAAAGCCAGAGTTCCAACGACGTCTTCCCGACGGCGATGCACGTAGCGGCGGTGATCGCGATCCGCGAGCAGCTTATTCCGCAGCTCAACGTGCTCAAAACCACGCTCAACGAGAAAGCGCAGGCCTTCCGCGACATCGTTAAAATTGGCCGTACTCACCTTCAGGACGCTACGCCACTGACGCTCGGTCAGGAGATTTCCGGCTGGGTGGCGATGCTGGAACATAACCTGAAGCATATCGAGAACAGTTTGCCCCATCTGGCGGAGCTGGCGCTCGGTGGCACGGCGGTCGGTACCGGGTTAAATACGCATCCTGAGTACGCGGTGCGCGTGGCGAAGGAGCTTGCGGCCATTACCGGACAGCCATTCGTCACGGCGCCCAATAAATTCGAAGCGCTGGCGACCTGCGATGCGCTGGTTCACACCCACGGCGCGCTGAAAGGTCTGGCGGCTTCGCTGATGAAAATTGCCAACGACGTCCGCTGGCTGGCCTCAGGGCCGCGCTGCGGTATCGGTGAAATCAGCATTCCGGAAAACGAGCCGGGCAGCTCTATCATGCCGGGTAAAGTCAACCCGACCCAGTGCGAAGCCATGACCATGCTCTGCTGTCAGGTGATGGGCAACGACGTGGCCGTTAACCTGGGCGGCGCGTCCGGCAACTTCGAGCTAAACGTCTATCGTCCGATGGTGATTCATAACGTGCTGCAATCTGTTCGTCTGCTGGCCGACGGGATGGAGAGCTTTAACGAGCATTGTGCGGTGGGCATAGAGCCAAACCGCGAGCGCATCAGCCAGCTGCTGAATGAGTCTCTGATGCTGGTCACCGCACTCAATACCCATATCGGCTACGACAAGGCCGCCGAGATCGCCAAAAAGGCGCACAAAGAGGGGCTAACGCTGAAAGCTGCCGCTCTGGCGCTGGGTTATCTAACGGAGGCGGAATTTGACGCCTGGGTTCGCCCGGAAGCGATGGTCGGCAGTCTGAAATAATCATCCCGCCACATACAGGTGCAGCCGCGGAATAATCAGCTGTAGCGGCTGCGCCTGAGGCCGATAACGGTGCTGAACATTTTCAGCGTCGTAATTCAGCAGCTCACCAATATCCGGCACGATGGCGCCCTGATCGGCATCATAAAGCGCAATCAGCGGCGTCGGGCAGGCATATTGTACCTGTTTTTGCTGACCGGAATACCAGACGCGAGCGATAGGCTGCACCTTTACCGGACGCTTAATTTTGAGGCGCGTATCCGCCGGTAACGAGGCGATGCTGTGATACTCCTGCTCCAGACGCTCAATCCACTGTTCACGCGACCACGGTGCAACGGTACGCGGTGCCTTAAGACTTTTTTCCAGCTGCGCCAGCACCTCATCCCGGGTGAAGTTTTTAATGATGTGCTTATTCGCCCAGCCGAAGCGCAGCGTGGCGGGGTGACGCAGTGCGGTCAGCGTGCGGTAGGCATTAAGGGTAATTAATCCCGGAAGCTGGCGGTGCACCCACTCAAACCGGGCGGCCGGAGCGAGGCCGGACTCTTCGGTCACTATCTTCTCAAACGTTGCTTTCAGGGCGTTGATATGCGCAATCTGGTTTTCCAGCGCCTCGCGCGTGGTGGCATCGGTTTGCAGGCAGATCACGCCCGGCAGGCGCACGGCCGCCTTGCTGCTGCGCTGTTCCGACTGCTGCTGAATAAAAAGGTGGCGGTAGTGCTTCAGGGCCAGCTCAAGCGCGGCGCTGCCGATATGCTGCTTCACCTCAATGGCGTCGAGCGGATCGTGCTCCGCGCCTTTGGCGATATCGGGCAGGGTAAAGACGCGCGCGGCCAGCAGGCGGCAGGTCTGTAAACGCGCGGTCAGCGTCAGCAATTCGTGTTCTATTTCGCGGAACGTGCTGTTCAGCCGTTCGATGAGATCGTAGGTTGCCATAAGCACTCTCATTAGTTACAACATACTTATCATATAGCACAGCACGCCGGGTCAGGCCAGCGTGCGGTTAAGGTCAGACAGGGACGGGAAGGGCGATGTTATGGTACACCGGCCAGTTAAAGCAGAAGCGTGCGCCGCCGAGTTCGCTCTCCTCACAATGCACCGTGCCGCCCATGGCCTGCGCGATAGAGTAAACAATGGCCAGCCCCAGTCCGCACCCGCCGGTGGCGCGATCGCGGCTGGGATCGAGGCGGACAAACGGTTCAAATACGGTTTCTCGTGCTTCCGGGGCAATTCCCGGTCCATCGTCTTCAACTGTCAGGCTTGCCTGGTTACCCTGCAAATCCAGTCCAATCTGTAGCGTACTTTCGCTGTAGCGCATGGCGTTGTTCAGCAGGTTATCAAGCACGCGCTCCATCAGCCGCATATCGAGCGCGCCGTAATCGCCGGGTGTGACGCGCGTCAACAGCGTGCGTTGCGGGTTCACGCTCTGGACATCATCAATATGGGTTTGCAGCCAGGCGGGCAGATCTGGCGCACTGAGGTTCAGCTCGTTTTGTGGGCGGTCGAGGCGCGCGTAGGTGAGCAGCTCTTCAATCAGCGCTTCAAGCTGACCAATATCGCGGTTTAGCGCGAGTGACTCCGCTTCTGTCAGATTCTCGCTCATCTCCAGACGATAACGCAGGCGAACCAGTGGCGTGCGCAGCTCGTGGGCAATACCGTCGATTAGCTGTTTTTTACTGGCGATCAGGGCATTGATGTTATCGGCCATCTGGTTAAAGGCCACGCCCAGCCGCTCAAAGCTGGAACCGCTGTCGAAGTGAATGCGCTCGGTGAAATGCCCCTCGCCAAAACGCTGTGCGGCGGATTCCAGCTTCAGCATGTCCTGCCAGTGGGGACGCATCCAGATAAAGACCGGAAACGCGAGCGAAATGGCGATAAAGGCCATCAACGCCATGTCCAGCAGGCGCATCTGGTGAAGATAATAGAGATAAGGAACCGGCCCGACAGCCAGCACATAATGGCTGCGCGGAATACGCTGGATAAAGGTGTATTTCTCATCCAGCGCCACGATATCGCCATCGCGCAGGCGCTGCATTGCGGGCGGATCTAACTCGAAATCTTTTAATGGCTCGATGCGTAAATCAAATGACAGGTTCAGATCGAGTTCTTTGAGGGTGTTCGCCCAGTCGTGCGGCGGGATCTCTCTGAGTTCGCTCCGCATCAGATACAGCGAGCTTTTCATCAAATCGTCCAGCGACTGCCTGCCCGCACGTTCGGCGGTAAATTTATAGACCAGCCCGACCAGCATGGTCATGACCAGGAAGCAGACAAACAGTAAAAGATAAAACTGCACAAACAGCTTTTTCATTCCATCTCACCGGAAAAACGCGATAGGCAGAATATACATGAAAAACCCCACCTGTTTTCATGTCTGTGACGCCTCTTACATTGCGTGCGCACTTCTTTTGACCTTGGCGATGAGTTTTTCCGTGACGGCCAGACCTTCCGCAATGTGCGTATCAATCACGTCCGTTCCGAAGTCCCTGATTAAGTCCAGGAGCATTTCGTAAGACTGAATCAGTTCCAGCAGGTCAAAGAGCGCTTTTAGGTCGGTACCTGAGGGGGAGGATTGCTTAAAGGTTAGCTGATTAACAATCCATTCAAGATTGGTTTTGATGGCTTCTACTTCATGGTAGCTATACATATTTCATAGGCTTAAATCCTCACTTCAAGATTTCATGGGAGGGAATGTGCGGAAGAGGTGTAAGCAGGTAGCGGGGCCGGTGCGGCCTGAAGAAGAGACAATTGAACTTTAATTATGGATTAGATAGCGTGCTTAGCAAGTATTTGTTGCGCAAACGGGTAATTAAACGCGAGAAAGAGAAGGCATCGCGGTGTAATGCCTTCATTTCGAGCATGTTTGGTTAGCCGGTGAGCGTAATCAGGTTTCCCAGGCGTGCGGGGCAAACAGATAACCTTTGTTACGCACGGTTTTAATGCGGTAGGGCTCGGTGGCATTATCCTGCAACTTTTTGCGCAGGCGCGAAATCGCAACGTCGACGCTGCGGTCCATGCCGTCATAGCTCACGCCACGCAGGTTTTTCAGCAGCGCGTCACGGTCCATGATTTGCCCGGCATGCGTTGCCAGTTCCCACAGCAGGTCAAAATCGGCGGTGGAGAGGGCGATAAGCTCGCCGGAAAGCAGCACCTGGCGGTTGATCGGATCGATAGACAGCGTACCAAAACGCATCGCTTTGTGCGGCGTCAGAGAGGGGGCGGGCGATTCGCGTTCGACACTTGCGTGCTGGCGCAAATGCAGGCGCAGACGGGCAAGCAGAACGGCAGGCGGTGTGGTTTTCAGAATGTAATCGTTGGCACCCATCTCCAGCGACAGGATATGGTTCATATCGCTGTCCAGAGAGGTGAGCAACACGATAGGACCTTCCCAGCGGGCGCGCAGGTCGCGGCAGAGGGTCATGCCGTCTTTGCCAGGCAACATGATATCCAGCAGCACCAGGTCCGGGTTTTCACGGACGACCACCTCTTCGGCCCGATCGCCGCGAGGCTCAACAATGACGTCCATATCATGTTTGCCCAGATAGGCGGCGATCAACTGCCCGACTTCGGGTTCGTCTTCAACATAAACAATCTTATTCATACAACGTCTGTTTTCGTGAAAAAAGCCAACATACACCGCGGAACCTTAACCTTCCATTAATCTTTCAAAATTAACGCCGCTTCCGTTATTCTGGCTCATATTGTTATTTGATTGTTATAGGAAAAAGTATGGGGCTGGTGATCAAAGCGGCGCTGGGAGCGCTGGTGGTGTTACTGATAGGCATTCTGGCAAAAACCAAAAACTACTATATTGCCGGGCTGATCCCGCTGTTCCCGACCTTTGCGCTTATTGCCCATTATATTGTGGCGTCTGAACGGGGAACCGAGGCGCTACGCACCACCATTGTGTTTGGTATGTGGTCTATCATCCCCTATTTTCTCTACCTGCTTTCGTTATGGTATTTCACCGGTTTTCTACGGCTTCCCCTGGCGCTGGGCGGGGCAGTGGTTTGCTGGGGGCTCAGCGCCTGGGTGTTAATTTTCTTCTGGAGCCGCTTTCACTAGCGTAACGGGCGGCCGCCGTCCACGGCAAAGGTTCTGCCGGTGACATAGCAACTGGTGAGCAGGTAATCCACAAGGTCGATCACCTCTTTCTCGCCTGGGGCTATTTTCATGAGCGACTTATTGAGCGCCTGCTGGCGATACTCCGCATCATCGTTTTCATTAAATAAAATCATCGCCGGAGCGATGGCATTCACCTTCACCTCAGGCGCGAGCTTGCGGGCGAACGAACGCGTCATGTTATCCAGCGCGGCTTTACTGGCCGCATAGGCGATGTGCTTGTCGCTGCCGCGTTCCACTACATAGTCGGTGAAGTGAATAATGTCCCCCGCAGCATGACCATGGCCACGCAGCAGATCCTGCAGGGCGTGGTTAAGCAGATAAGGGGCATTGACGTGGATCTGCAGCATCGCGGAGAGCGTTTCGCTGAGTGACGTGCCGGGTTTCTCGGCCCGCCAGGCGCTGGCGTTATGGATCACGGCGCGCAACCCCGTGGTGGTGGCTTTCACCTTCTCAGCAAAGGCCAGAATGCCCTCATCAGTGGAAAAATCGGCCTGAATACAGACGGCTCCGGCTTTGCGCAAACCCTCAATTGACGGGTATTCCGTACGGTAACTGACAATGACCGGATGGCGAAGGTTGAGAAAATGATGGGCGAGGGCGAGGCCGATACGGCGGCCTCCACCCGTGATCAGTATTGGGCGAAGCGGTGTATTTCCCATCGTATTCTCCTTTACAGTTCAACAATGGGAAAGACGAGGGCTATCCCATTAACATCCAGGTTGCCGGAACGGCAGCAACCAGTAACAGTCCGATTAAGGCCATCTCACGCCGTCTCAGCGCGTTCTCCAGTTGATGCGTACGGCGGGCGTAGATAAACACCAGCAGACCCGGCGCATACAGCACTACCGACAGCAGCAGATGCATAGGCCCGGAAGCATACAACAACCACAGACCGTAAATACAGGCCCCGATACCCACGATATAATGCGCCGGACGCGTGGCGATTTTTAACAAATACGCGCCCACTAAGAAATAGGGTACCAGAATCATCTCTGAGGCGATGGTCAGCAGGGTGTTATAGTCTGAACCTGTGAGCCAGATCAGCACCAGACAGACCTGAACGCTAATATTGGTCAGCCAGAGAGACGCTGAAGGGGCATTATTTTGGTTTTGACGGGCAAACAGGCGTGGAAACGCTTTGTGCGTCGCGGCCAGGAACGGCACTTCAGCCGCCATGATGGTCCAGCTCAGGTACGCGCCGCAGACGGAGACGATCAATCCCGCGGCAATCACAACGTCACCCCACGGGCCAAGCATTTTCACCATCAGCCCGGCCATTGACGGGTTACGCATTTCGGCCAGTTCAGGACGCGCCACCACGCCCAGCGACAGCAGCGTGACCAGCAGATACACGCCCAACGCTGCCAGGACAGCCAGCAGCGTGGCACGGCCCACATCACGTTTGTTACGCGCGCGGGCAGAGACCACGACTGCCCCCTCAACGCCGATGAATACCCACAGGGTGATCAGCATCGTGTTTTTCACCTGCTCCCAGACCGGAACGCCCAGCGCAATGCCGCTGAAATCAAGCGTAAACACATCAAGACGAAACGCAATAAAGGCCAGTACGATAAACAGGCCGAGCGGCACCAGTTTCGCCAGCGTTGCCACCAGGTTGATGCTGGCGGCGGTCTGGACGCCGCGCAAAATCAGCCAGTGAACGACCCAGAGCAGCACCGAGGCACCGACAATTGATTGCCAGGTATTGCCGTCACCAAACAGACGCAGTTCAGGCGTATCGGTAAAGAAGCTGAGCGCTGAGAAAACGATCACCAGATAGGAGACGTTGGCGATCACCGCGCACAGCCAGTAGCCCCAGGCGGAGCAGAAGCCGATCAGCTCGCCAAATCCTTCACGCGCATAGGTGAAAATACCGCCGTCCAGATCGGGGCGAATGCGGGTGAGCAGCAGCATGGCGAACGCCAGCAGCAATATCCCGACGCCGGTAATCCCCCAGCCGATGAGTAACGCGGCGGGGCTTGCGACGGCAGCCATGTTCTGCGGTAAACTGAATACGCCCGCACCCAGCATTGAGCTTAAAACGAGTGCAGTCAGAGCACTCAGGCCAAGTTTCTTTTCCATTGGCTTCCTGTTATGAAAAGTCCAAATCCAGAATAATTATTTCGCTGCGGCGCATAAAAATGGTGGATTACACTAAGGCGCGGGATTTTACGGAGTGTCACGAAAGCATGCAATGATGTGTGGCAGAAATTCGAAAAAAGTAACAAAAAAAGGCGGCATTGCGCCGCCTTTGGTCAATGATTTTGTTACTTGTACAGATCGGCGCTGATGGTCACGTTGTTACCACGTTCCTGCCACTGGCGGGTGATATGGTAATACTTCGCCCCTTTCTTCGCCGCACGCTTCGCGACCTGGTAAGAGACTTCCGTCATGTTGCCGTAGTTGCCGGTAAACTTGATGCTGTCGAACGGCACCATCTGTGCAGCAGTGGCTTTGTTCAGCTCTTCAATTTTGGTGCCGTCTGGCAGCGTCACGGAATAGCGGCCACCTTTCGTGGATTGCGTTTCAAAGAAACGGCCCACTTCAGCGCTTGGTGCCGCAGTCGTCGCTACGCCTGGAATTTCAACTTTCTTCGCTTCTTCGCCGCCTTTCGCTATCGCCGCGCGACCCGCTTCGGAGTCAGCAGGGATGGCATCCGGGCTCTGCAGAACGCGTTTCTTCGCATCTTCTTTATAGATGAATGCGGTAATACGCTGGTTGCCGCCCTGGTTAGCATCCACCTGGCGCACGATATAGAACGAGTAGGCCCCTTTCTCTTTCGCGGCTTTGGTGATGGCATCGTTCACTTCAGGCTGGCTGCGATAGAAGCCCTGAACGGTAACGGTGTCGTACGGTTCCAGCTCAATCGCCTGATCTTTTGGCAGCTCAACGATACCGTTAATCACACGGTTTTTCGGTGCGTCTGCTTTTGGCGCATTGTCTTTATACAGCGCAATGGTTACGCGCTGGTTGCCGCTGTTGCCATAATCAGACTGGTCAACAACGTAAAACGAGGCCGCCCCGTTTTTATCAGCGGCTTTTGATGCGGCGGCGACGGCATCGCCAATAGAATTATAACGACCCACAATGACCGTATGGTCAAAAGGTTTTAACGCTGCCGCTTGCTCTGGCGTTAACTCTGTTGCGGCATTCGCAGACAGGGCGGTCGCACAGAGAAGTGCGGACGCCAGGAGTGTGTTCTTAAGCTTCATAAAAATAATCCTTCGCCTTGCGCAAACCATGTACTGGTATTGTTGTTAATTTGAGACGGCCCCGATTATGGCATTTAAAACCCGTCGCTGTCTGCGCCATTTTTCACTGCCTGTGCTCACTGAATTAACGAATTCGATAACATTTAGTGATATGTTGAAAAAACAGGCGTTTGACAAGTAAAACTGATAAAGCATATGACTTTTACAAGTTAATTTAATGTTAATAACTTGTTCTCTTATGGCGCTATATCATGTTTTTACCGCTTCGCTTGCGCTATTTATCGGTTCTGGCGATGAATTTAAGGTAAATATCACTGTCAGTGACGCCGATCGCTTATTTTTCACAGATAAAGTAAGAAATAGTGTTTTCTGGCGGTAGATCACGGGCGCTATTTTCAGTAGGTTATAGACAGTTTGTTACTGTTTTATTTTCCGGGGTTAATCATCTCTCATCGCTATGAGAATGGCGAAAATTGATACAAACCGCGGGCATTTATCGACAAACCATCATCAAAAACCGATGGAAGGGAAAACTATGCGTATTGGGGTACCAAAAGAACGGTTAGCCAATGAAACCCGCGTAGCGGCAACACCGAAAACGGTGGAGCAACTGCTTAAGCTGGGTTTTACCGTCGCGGTTGAAAGCGGCGCAGGCAAACTGGCGAGTTTCGATGACGAGGCCTTTATCCAGGCGGGTGCGGAAGTGGTGGACGGTGCTGAAGTCTGGCAGTCGCCGGTTATTCTGAAGGTTAACGCACCGGAAGAGAGTGAGATTGCGCTGCTGAATCCGGGCACCACGCTGGTGAGCTTCATCTGGCCTGCGCAAAATCCAGCGCTTATGGAGAAGCTGGCTGCACGTGGCGTGACCGTGATGGCGATGGACTCCGTGCCGCGTATTTCGCGCGCGCAGTCGCTTGATGCCTTAAGCTCCATGGCTAACATTGCGGGTTATCGCGCGATTGTGGAAGCGGCTCACGAATTTGGTCGTTTCTTTACCGGTCAGATCACCGCGGCGGGGAAAGTCCCTCCGGCAAAAGTCATGGTGATTGGTGCGGGTGTGGCAGGGCTTGCCGCAATCGGTGCGGCAAACAGCCTCGGCGCTATCGTGCGCGCATTTGATACCCGTCCGGAGGTGAAGGAACAGGTCCAGAGTATGGGTGCCGAATTCCTTGAGCTGGACTTCAAGGAAGAAGCGGGCAGCGGTGACGGTTACGCGAAAGTCATGTCCGAAGCCTTTATCAAAGCCGAAATGGAACTCTTCGCCGCTCAGGCGAAAGATGTCGACATTATTGTGACCACCGCGCTGATTCCGGGTAAACCTGCGCCGAAGCTTATCACCCGTGAGATGGTGGATTCCATGAAGCCGGGCAGCGTGATTGTCGACCTGGCGGCGCAAAACGGCGGTAACTGTGAGTACACCGTTGCTAATCAGGTGACGACCACCGCCAACGGCGTGAAGGTGATCGGCTATACCGATCTGCCAGGCCGCCTGCCAACGCAGTCGTCTCAGCTGTACGGCACCAACCTGGTTAACCTGCTGAAGCTGCTGTGCAAAGAGAAAGACGGAAACGTCACCGTTGATTTCGACGATGTCGTGGTGCGTGGTGTTACCGTTGTCCGTGATGGTGAAATCACCTGGCCGGCACCGCCGATTCAGGTTTCTGCTCAACCTCAGGCCGCGCCGAAAGCGGCGCCAGAGCCAAAAGAACCCGCTAAACCGGCGTCTCCATGGCGTAAATACGCCATCATGGCGCTGGTCATTATCCTGTTCGGCTGGCTGGCTGACGTCGCGCCGAAAGAGTTCCTCGGCCACTTTACCGTCTTCGCGCTCTCCTGCGTGGTCGGTTACTACGTGGTGTGGAACGTCTCCCACGCGTTGCACACGCCGCTGATGTCGGTAACCAACGCCATCTCCGGGATTATCGTGGTCGGGGCGTTACTGCAGATTGGTCACGGCGGCTGGATCAGCTTCCTGAGCTTTATTGCGGTGCTGATCGCCAGTATCAATATTTTCGGTGGTTTCACCGTGACTCAGCGCATGCTGAAAATGTTTCGTAAAGGCTAAGGGGTAGCATATGTCTGGAGGATTAGTCACAGCCGCATACATTGTTGCTGCAATCCTGTTTATTTTCAGTCTGGCGGGGCTTTCCAAACACGAAACGTCTCAGCAGGGGAATAACTTTGGTATCGCCGGGATGGCGATTGCGCTGATCGCCACCATCTTCGGGCCGGACACCGGCAACGTGGCGTGGATCCTGGTGGCGATGATCATCGGCGGCGCGATCGGTATTCGCCTGGCGAAACGCGTTGAAATGACCGAGATGCCGGAGCTGGTTGCTATTCTGCACAGCTTTGTGGGTCTGGCGGCCGTGCTGGTGGGCTTCAACAGCTACCTGTATCACGAACCGGGTCTGGAACCGATTCTGGTCAACATTCACCTGACCGAAGTGTTCCTCGGCATCTTTATTGGTGCGGTGACCTTCACCGGCTCAATTGTGGCGTTCGGCAAACTGCGCGGTAAGATTTCGTCTAAACCGCTGATGCTGCCAAACCGTCACAAGCTGAACCTGGCGGCGCTGGTGGTATCGTTTGTACTGATGGTCATCTTCGTGCGTACCGAAAGCGTGGGCCTGCAGGTGCTGGCATTACTGGTGATGACCCTCATCGCGCTGGCATTTGGCTGGCACCTGGTGGCGTCTATCGGTGGTGCGGATATGCCGGTGGTGGTCTCCATGCTGAACTCCTACTCCGGTTGGGCGGCGGCGGCGGCAGGCTTTATGCTGAGCAACGACCTGCTGATCGTCACCGGTGCGCTGGTGGGTTCATCTGGTGCGATCCTGTCTTACATCATGTGTAAGGCGATGAACCGTTCGTTTATCAGCGTTATCGCCGGGGGATTTGGTTCTGACGGCTCCTCTACCGGTTCTGATGAAGAAGTGGGTGAGCACCGTGAGATCAGCGCGGAAGATACCGCAGAGATGCTGAAAAACTCGCACTCGGTCATTATCACCCCGGGCTATGGCATGGCGGTGGCGCAGGCGCAGTATCCGGTCGCAGAAATTACTGAGAAGCTGCGCGCGCGTGGGATCAAGGTTCGCTTTGGTATTCACCCGGTGGCGGGACGTCTGCCAGGCCACATGAACGTGCTGCTGGCGGAAGCGAAAGTGCCTTACGACATCGTGCTGGAGATGGACGAGATCAACGATGATTTCGCCGATACCGACACCGTGCTGGTCATTGGCGCTAACGACACCGTTAACCCGGCGGCGCAGGACGATCCGCGCAGCCCAATCGCGGGTATGCCGGTTCTGGAAGTATGGAAGGCGCAGAACGTGATTGTCTTCAAACGCTCTATGAACACCGGCTATGCTGGCGTGCAGAACCCGCTGTTCTTCAAAGAGAACACCCACATGCTGTTTGGCGACGCCAAAGCCAGCGTGGATGCGATTCTGAAAGCACTGTAATTTCGCTTCACCCTGACAAACCGCTCTTCGGGGCGGTTTTCTTATTTCTGCGGTCAACTTTTCTCCTCTGTCTATACTTTACCCTTTGTGTAAGACGAGGAGGTGTAATGCAATTTCTGTCCCGCTTCGACATCATCGCGTTGATGATGACGCCGACATTTTGGGTAGGCGTCGCCACGGTTGTCTTTGTCACGCTGCTGGTGTACTGGCTGCTGACGCGCCTGATCGCGTTCGTTAAGAAAGGGATCACCACCTGGGGCGACAAACACCCGACCACCAACCGGATGCGTTTTATCCTGAGCGATATGCTTAACAGGACGAGTCGGATCCTGCTTTTTGTCGTAGCACTTCTGTTCAGCCTGCGTTTTGTTGACTTACCCGATCATCTTTTTGGCACGGTCAGCCATGCCTGGTTCCTGGTTTTCGCGATTCAGGTGGCACTGTGGATGGATCAGGGCGTTGTGTCGTGGCTACGTCACGTCATGCTGGCACCGGGAAGTCATAAAAACCCGGTTACGCTGGTGATCACGGGGCTTATTCTCCGTGCCATTGTCTGGTCAGTGATGCTGCTGTCTATTCTTGCTAACGCGGGCGTCAACATCACTGCTCTGGTTGCCAGCCTTGGGGTGGGGGGGATTGCCATCGCTCTCGCCGTACAAACGATCCTGAGCGACGTGTTTGCCTCCCTGTCCATTGGTTTTGATAAGCCGTTTGAAATTGGTGATTTTGTGGTGTTCAACGACGTGGCGGGGACGGTAGAGCACATTGGCCTTAAAACGACCCGCATACGCAGCCTGAGCGGGGAGCAGATCGTCTGCGGCAACGCCATTTTGCTCCAGCAAACGCTCCACAACTACAAACGTATGCAGACACGTCGTATCGTCTTTACCTTTGGCGTGGCCAGCGACACGGCGCCTGATAAGCTGCGCTACGTGGGGGATATGGTCAGGCAAATCATCACCGATGTGGGTGAGACAAAATTCGATCGTGCCCATTTTCTCGGATTTGACCGCGACCGTCTGACGTTTGAAGTCGTTCATATCGTCAATACCGCGGATTACAACAAATACATGGATATCCAGCAGGAGATCAATATCCGTATTCTTGAAGGGCTGAATGCTCAGGAGATTAAGCTGGCACTGCCGAGCATGGTATTGCACGCGCCGTGGATGCAGGATGAGCCGGGTGAACAGCCGAAGCCGGTGATGGAGAGCTGAAAAAAAAGCCCGCCGGAGCGGCGGGCTGACAGGGTTATATTAATCGTCTTCCGGATCGTCCAGCTCAATCGGCGTCTGGAACTCATCTGGCTTAATGACCAGCAGGTCACAGCGCAGATGGTCGATCACCTGTTCGGCGGTATTGCCGAGGAACGCGGCAGAAATACCGGTCCGGCCAATGGTCCCCAGGACCACAATCCCGGCCTGCAAATGTTCTGCTAAATCCGGGATCACCTCTTCAGGCAGCCCTTTCTCTACGTGCGTCATGTTCTCGTCAATGCTGAACTTCTGGCGCAGCGCTTTCATGGCCAGCAAATGCTGGCCGCGAATGGCGTCGTTATAGACGCTGGGGTCAAATTCAGGCAACTCAATGGCGATATTGATTGGGGTGACTGGATAGGCGCCCACCAGATGCACTTCAGTGTGATTGACCTGGTCAGCGAGCTGGATGGTTTCCTTCACCAGCTTCTCGTTGAGTGAATTATGATAATCCTCTTCGCTGGCGAGGTTTACTGCCACCACGGCTTTCCCGCCCTCCGGCCACGGCTGGTCTTTCACCATCCAGACCGGGCAAGGGCATTTACGCAGCAAGTGCCAGTCGGTTGGGGTGAAGATCACGGATTCCAGCTTGTCGTGCTGGTGCGCCATCTTCAGCAGCAGGTCGTGTCCACCGGCAACGACTTCCTGGATAATGGCTTCAAAAGGTCGGTTATGCCAGACCACTTTGATATCAATAGGAACCCCCGCTTCAAGGTAATACTTCGCCTGTTCACGGATCCACGCGGTACGCTGACTGATGACGCCCTGACGCATAGCGGTGCGCTCGTCAGGCGACAGAAGGGTGGTCATCTCATACGAGAAGTCATAGATCGGCAAAAACGCTTTGATTTTGCCGCCAATCCGTTGATGTAGATACACAGCACGTCGTAATGCCGGCTGATCGTCCTGATTAGGATCGATAGCTACCAGCATGTTTTGATACTTGGCCATACAGGTCTCCTTACTACTGTCACCACAGTCTGTAAGTAAAAGAGTAACCTATATATCCTGAATGAAACAGAGGAGAGCTTTTGTCAGATCAATAATTCATGAAAATTTATCAGAGGAAAAGCACCGTGGTTGTCACCGCGATAAACGCAATAAACAGCAGCACCATCACCGCTATTGCAAACGTCGTGGAGTCCTGAACGTAGGTTTTTTCCTCCCCCTTCATTGGGCCGACAAGCATGATCCAGATGAAGATAAAGGTCACTGAGGCAATCACGACTGAAACGAAAAACAAACTTTCTCTCAATTCATAACCTCAACGACAACCTTTCAGGCGCTGTGTGGGGATGTGCTACGGTGAAGACGGCTTAAAGCGGAAGTGATTATACCAGACTAATAAATCATGTGAATTTATCAGTCTGGTGATCAACATGCGGAGAGTTATGCCACGTTGCGGGCATGACCGGCAAGCACGGCCAGTGCTTCACCGTTTTCGATAGTGATGTATTTACCCTTAACGGCCAGCATCCCGCTTTTCTGGAAACGACCCAGCAGACGGCTGATGGTTTCCACGGTCAGGCCCAGGTAGTTACCGATATCACCACGGGTCATGGTCAGACGGAATTCGCGCGGCGAGAAACCCCGTTCGGCGAAGCGGCGGGAGAGGTTGTAGATAAACGCGGCCAGGCGCTCTTCTGCATTCTTTTTAGAAAGCAGCAGAATCATGTCCTGATCGCCTTTGATCTCACCGCTCATCAGACGCATCATCTGCTGACGCAGGTTAGGCATCTTACCGGACAGGTCGTCCAGCGTTTCAAACGGGATTTCGCAAACCATAGAGGTTTCAAGCGCCTGAGCAAAGCTCGGGTGATGGCCTGTGCCGATGGCATCAAAGCCCACCAGGTCACCCGCCAGATGGAAGCCGGTGATCTGCTCATCACCCTGTTCGGTGATGGTATAGCTCTTGATGGTGCCAGAGCGGATAGCATAGAGCGATTTCAGTTCGTCTCCGGCTTTAAACAGCGTCTGCCCTTTCTGAATAGGCTTTTTGCGCTCGATGATATTATCAAGCTGATCGAGTTCATGCTCATTCAGGGTAAACGGGATACAGAGCTGGCTGATGCTGCAATCCTGGCAATGGATAGCACAACCGCCAGACTGAATGCGTCGTATAATTCGCTTTTCCGGGATCATAGGTTTGCTCAAGCCTTAATTGATATTGGTCAATTTTAACATCTTTTTGGTAAGTACGTAAGCCTGACAAACCATCAATAAGGACAAGAGACGGCAATGTGTCGCCATCTTCTTGAAATTCCACAGCTTGATTATGGATTTTTAGCCTAACCGGTAGAAAATTAAGCACAAAAAGCCTGGGATCTACAGCAGAAGATATCCTTCGTGACGCAGCAACCACTCCTTGCGCTGCACGCCACCGGCATAGCCGGTCAGGGTACCGTTGCGTCCGATGACGCGATGGCAGGGAACGACAATGCTAACGGGATTAGAGCCATTGGCGGCCCCCACCGCACGCGCGGCGCCTGCGCTGCCCAGCTGCTCCGCGAGCTGGCCGTAATGCATGACCTGCCCGCAGGGAATGGCCCGCAGCGCCTGCCACACTTCACGCTGGAAAGGGGTGCCAGCCGTGGCGGTGGGGAGTGTATCGATGATGCTGAGATCGCCCTCGAAGTACGCCGCAAGCTTATCGCTCAGCCCACCCGGATTGGTGGCGCGGATACGTTCAAAACCTTGCGCCCGATAATGAATGTTCAGCAGCTCTTCCATGCGGTCGCTGTGCTCTTCCCATTCAACGGCGCGCAGACAAGACTGCTCGTCCGCGATCACCCACAGCGGCCCAAGCGGCGTCGCAATTTTATCTTCGAGTAATCTCAGCATCCTCATTCCTTTAGTTCAGCCTCGGGTAGATCCCCGGCCCAATCGGCAGGCCGACAAGATACCATGCCACCAGCATCACCAGCCATACCCCTAAAAAGATAAGCGGGTAGGGCAAAACCAGCGAATAGTAGGTACCCAGTTTTGCCTCGGGTTTATAGCGCTGCAGAAAGCCTAAAAACAGCGGGACAAACGGCGAAACCGGTGCAAGCGGGATCACTGACGAATCGGCGATGCGGAACAGGATCTGCGCAAACGCCGGATGGAAGCCCAGCATCATAAACATCGGCACGAAGATGGGGGCCAGAATCGACCAGATGGCGGAGCCGCTGGCGATGAACATGCACAGCAGGGACGACAATAGCGCCAGGCCGACAAACGCCGGTACGCCGCTTAATCCGGCAGCTTCCAGCGCGTCGGTCAGGCCCACGGCCATAAACTTGCCCATGTTGCTCCAGTTAAACATCGCCACAAACTGCGCCAGCGGGAACACCATGACGATAAAACCCGCCATCTCTTTCATCGGTTCGATCATCAGCTGCGGCAGATCGCCCTGACGGCGAATTTTGCCGGTGGCGATACCATAAGCGAGCGAAACGACAAAGAAGAAGAGAATGATCAGCGGCACAATACCCTGTATAAACGGCGAGGGCAGGACGGTATGTTTAACCGGATCGCGCAGAATACCGTTTTCCGGCACTACCATCAGCGCGACCATGGCGATGAATATCAGCGAGACAATACCGGCCACGCGCAGGCCGAATTTCTGCTCTTTGCTCAGCGTCTCCAGCGTTTCATCGCTACGGCCTTCCCATTTGCCCAGACGCGGCTCGATGATCTTGTCGGTAATCAGCCCGCCGACAATCGTCAGAACAATCACTGAGCTGGCCATAAAGTACCAGTTGTCAATTACGCTGACGTGCATTGCTGCGTCAATGGTTTTCGCCGCCTCCGTGCTGATGCCCGAGAGCAATACGTCGGTGGTGACAATCAGCAGGTTGGCGGTAAATCCGCAGCCGACACCCGCAATTGCCGACAGCAGGCCCGCCACCGGGTGCCGCCCGACGGCGAGGAAGATCAACGCCCCCATTGGCGGCATGATCACCAGCGCGGCGTCGGAGGAGATATGGCTGAAGAAGGCGATAAACAGCACCATATAGCTGGCGTAACGTGCGCTGACGTGGGATGCCATTTTTACCATCAATGCAGGCAGCAAACCCACGCGCTCTGCCAGCCCGGCCCCTAATACCAGTGCCAGAATGGCGCCCAGCGGGGCGAAGCCGCTGAAGTTTTTTATGACGTTAGGTAAAAACCAGTGCAGCCCGTCAACGCTGAGCAGGTTTTTCACCGCCACCAGGCTGCCATCGGCCGGACTTCGCACGCTCACGTCAAAGGCGGAGAGCACGGCGGTGGCAACCATCAAAATGACAATCAGATAGATAAACAGCAGGAAAGGGTGTGGCACTTTATTGCCGATCCTTTCAACCCAGCCATAGAGCTTACCGGATGGGGAATGCGAAGGTATGGATGACATACTCATGGGCGTTCCTCGGGAGTGTTGTGTTGTTGTGTTGTGTTTTTTTATTTTAAAGGTGACGGTGTCACGCCCTGTGGGATCGGACACACGTACGGTTTTTCTTGTATTTGTTGTTCGAACTCTTCACGACATTTTTTTAGCAGGGCTGCATCCTGCAGCAGATTCAGTGCCGTGGCGCCCATGACTTTCCCGGCCAGCAGCATGCCTTTGTGAGCAATGGAGGTTCGCCCCTGTGCCACCAGTTGCCAGGTATGCAGCGGCGTTCCCACGGTAAAGCAGGGGCTGAAGCACTGGGCGACCGGCATTTTCCAGCTGACGTCACCCACATCCGTTGAACCCGCCAGCACGTTATCGGTAATGGCATAGGGCGCAATCTCATCCACCAGGAGTGTCTCCTGATGATGGCGGGCAAAGGCTTTACCGGCGTCTCCGCCCGTGGCGGCTATATTTTTGAGGCTGTTCTGCAGGTCGTTGGGCGTGAGCGTAGCGCGGATCTCACGGGCAAAGTCGCGCTCTTCAGCAGTCCACGCCGGCGTGCCGTAGTGTTGTAATGCCCGATACATTGCCGCCTCAAGCGTGCGGTTCGGCAGGTAGCTGGAGCAGGCTTTATCAAAGCGACACTCCACGGTGGTTTCGGTCATCATTGCCGCGCCCTGGGCGATTTTCTCAATGCGTTCGTAGATCTGCTGCGCATCGGCCATCTCCGGGGCGCGGATCAGGTACAGCACTTCGGCCTGGGCCTGCACCACGTTGGGCGAAATCCCGCCGGTATCGGTGATGGCGTAATGGACACGCGCTTTCTCAATGATGTGTTCATTAAGGAAGTTGGTGCCGGTCGTCATCAGCGTCACGGCATCCAGCGCGCTGCGCCCCAGATGAGGGGAGTTGGCCGCATGCGCCGCCACGCCGTGAAAACGCCAGGCGGCCTGAATATTGGCCAGGGTGCTGACGTTAAACATGCCGGCAAAGGCTTCCGGGTGCCAGGTGACGGCGGCATCGACGTCATCAAACAGTCCTTCCCGCACCATAAAGGTTTTGCCGGAGCCGCCTTCTTCCCCGGGGCAGCCGTAAAAACGCACCGTTCCGCTACCGCCATGCTGTTCAAGCCAGCTTTTTACCGCCACCGCACCGGCCAGCGCCGCGGTGCCCAGGAGGTTATGCCCGCAGCCGTGACCATTCGCTCCCGGCGTGGCGGATTGCGCGGTTGCACAATGCGCCTGCTGGCTTAGCCCGGCCAGCGCATCGTATTCACCGAGCAGGGCGATAACCGGTTTCCCACTGCCGTAGCTCGCAATAAAAGCGTTTGGAATACCTCCAGCCTCGCGAGTCAACGTAAAGCCTTCGGCCTCCAGCGCGCCGGCGAGTCGTTCGGCGGACCAAAATTCTTCAAAGCGGGTTTCAGGGTGATCCCAGATGGCATCGGCTATATCGGTTAGCGTTTGACATCGCGTATCGATGGCATCGGCAATAAAAGCGTAGTTCTCCTGCATTACACACCTCGCGTCCACGGAAAATTGAGCGCAGTCCGCGCCAGCGTTTCGATGGCGATAGCCATAACCTGTTCATCGAAGTCGAATTTTTCGTTGTGATGGCCAGCGCTCAAATCCGTGCCGAATACCATATACGACGCCATGCCGCCGTTTTGCTGCACGCGGGCCATCATCAGCGTGGCGTCTTCGGAGCCGGCGGGGGCTTTGACCTTATCGATAGCGCGATCAATGCCGGAAACCTGGCTCGCCTGTTCGCGCAGATAATCAACCCAGGCCGGTGTGGGCGCGCTGGAGGTGGCGGCCCCCATCAGACGCATCTCCGCCTTCACGCCGTAGAGTGCGGCCGCCCCGGTAATGACGGCCTGCGCGCGTTCAAAGACATACTGATTTATGGCTTCGCTTTCCCCGCGGGTTTCCACTTTGATGAGCGCATTCGCGGGCACCACGTTGCGGCCGCTTCCGGCCTGCATGACCCCGACGTTGACGCGGGAAGCCCCTTCACTGTGCGGTGCGATGCTGTGTAAGGCGAGAGCGGCCTGCGCGGCGGCGAGCAGGGCGTTTCGCCCGTCCTCCGGTTTTCCGCCTGCGTGTGCGGCAACGCCCGTAAAATTCACGTCGAACTTGGTGGTCGCCATAAAGTTATCGCTGCCGCAGATCGCCGTTCCGGCAGGCACGCCGGTACCGATATGGATGGCAGTAAAATAGTCCACGCCATCCAGCGCCCCGGCGGCAACCATAGCGCGTGCGCCGCGCGTCCCTTCTTCGGCAGGCTGAAAGATGAGCCTGATGGTGCCGTTGAGCTGCGCTTCATTCTGCTTAAGCACCTGCGCCAGTCCCAGACCAATGGTGGTATGGCCGTCATGCGCGCAGGCGTGCATCATTCCCGGGTTGCAGGAGGCAAAACCGTCGCGGAACGGGCGATGGCTGTTGTCCTGCGCTTCGCTTAAATCAAGGGCATCCATGTCTACGCGAAACGCCAGGGTTGGCCCCGGGCGGCCAGTCTTAAGGGTCGCCACAATGCCGGTAAATCCGCCTTCAAACGGTGCCAGCCATTTTTCGGGGGCGCCTTGCGCACGCGCTCGGGCAAATTCTCGCGCCAGCGTTGCGTCATCGGGCAATCCCATTCGGCTTTCGGCATCCACCACATCACGCCCCATCGCCAGTTCGTACCCCAGCGAATCAAGAATTTCAGCGACTTTCGCTGCAGTTCTAAACTCTACCCAGCCGGATTCCGCAAAATGGTGAAAATCGCGACGCCACGCGCTCAGCTGCGGCGTTAATGTCTGGATGTACTGCGCCAGTGTGTCCATATCTCTTCCCGTCATCATTAAAAAATGTGAACTGCTTCACGCTGTGATAGTTTTTACTTATCACTAACCGATTTTTCACAGTTTTAACCGTTCAGGAATTACCCTCGCACATCCCTTTCCATTAAAGTAGATGACAGTTTCTTTACTCTGATAAACAACGGTTATCGGTCGGGCTATGACATTTCAGATTAAATTTCATCAAATCCGGGCGTTTGTTGAAGTCGCGCGTCAGGGCAGTATTCGCGGTGCCAGCAGGACGCTGAATCTTTCGCAGCCAGCGCTGACCAAATCGATCAAAGAGCTGGAAGAGGGTATGGCGGCACAGCTTTTTGTGCGCCGGAGTAAAGGTGTTGCCTTGACCGAGTGTGGCGAGGGCTTCTACCAGCGCGCCAGACTGATTCTGGAAGAGTTGCGTGCGGCGCAGGATGATATTCGCCAGCGGCAGGGGGAACTGGCCGGGCAGATCAATATCGGGATGGGCGCCAGCGTTTCACGCAGCCTGATGCCCGCCGTTATTACGCGCTTTCATGCACAACACCCCCAGGTCAAGGTGCGGATTATGGAAGGGCAGTTGGTGTCGATGATCAATGAATTACGCCAGGGTGAGCTGGATTTCACCATTAACACCTATTATCAGGGGCCTTACGACCATGAATTTACGTTCGAAAAGTTGTTTGAAAAACCTTTTGCGGTATTTTGCCGGGAAGGGCATCCGGCGACAGGGGCAACATCCATTAATGAACTTTTGCATTATAACTGGACAATGCCGACGCCGCGGGGAAGCTATTATAAGCAATTAGAAGATCTATTTCGCCACCGCTCGCAAATACCGCGAATTGGGGTGGTGTGTGAAACATTTTCGTCCTGTATAAGCCTGGTTGCGCAAAGTGATTTTTTAAGTATCCTGCCGCAGGAGTTGGGCTCTGACCCGCTTCTGGCGCACCGTCTCGTCATTCTGCCGGTTGTCGAATCGCTTCCAAAAGCCGCGTATTATTTAATTCAGCGACGTGATTCACGTCAGACACCTCTTGCCGAATCCTTAATTACGCAATTCAGAAGGGAAGCGATAAAAATAGACGCAGCGGAAAATTCAAAATAAAAAAACAGAGTCTGCCCGACATCAGACAGACCCTACAGTACACACAGCAGTACGTCCTTTTGCCAGTCCTGAGTATTATTTCCATGGGGCAGGTTTATTTAGTTATAACACCTTTTCCGAAAAAAGACAGGTTGACGAGTGATTGATTTCACGAATTTTTAACGTAAATCACTTATTTTACCTTCACTGAAGTTTTAGTTAAGTCTGGTTTAAGTGCGTATCACCCTTATTATATATTCGCCGGGTAAATATATATGCCGTGAGTGGGCCGCTGACGGTTATTGAGACACATGTCTGGCACAGGTATAGTACCTCCCTCAGAAGTAGCCGGAGGATCCCCATGAACCCTGACGACAAATCACTTTTTCTTGACGCCATGGAGGATGTCCAGCCCATGAAGCGCTGCTCGGATATCCACTGGCAGCCGATGAGAAACGCACGGGCGCGGCAGGAGATGGATACTGAACAGCTGGACAACTTTCTGACGCTGGGGTTTCTGGAACTCCTGCCCCTTGAAGAACCGCTGGCGTTCCAGCGCGAAGGGGTACAGCAGGGCGTTATAGAGAAGCTGCGTTCGGGGAAATACGACCGACAGGCCAGCTTAAACCTGTTGCGTCAGCCCGCCGAACGCTGCCGACAGATGCTGTATTCCTTTATCAGTCAGGCCCGTCGTGACGGATTACGTAACCTGATCATCATTCACGGGAAAGGGCGCGAACAGAATTCGCATCCCAATGTGGTGCGCAGCTATCTGGCACGCTGGTTAACTGAGTTCGAGGAAGTGCAGGCTTTCTGCGTGGCGCTGCCGCATCACGGCGGCAGCGGGGCATGTTACGTTTCACTGCGGAAATCCGATGAAGCGAAACAGGAGAACTGGGAACGGCACGCCAAGCGCAGCCGTTAAGGCGGTTTTCGCGGGCGAGGCGATCGCCCGCCTGTGACTCAGAAGGTTTCCCAGTGACTGTCAGGCGTGGCGTTAGCCGTTGCCGGACGCAGTAGTTGCGGCGTTTTCACATTTGCCGGACGTGAGGTGACCGCGTGTTCTTTTCCGTTCAGACGAAACGCGGCCACAGCCTGACGCAGCTGTTCGGACTGATCTTCCAGTGCCGCCGCCGCCGTAGCGGACTGCTGCACCAGCGCGGCGTTTTGCTGCGTCACGCTGTCCATTTGCGAAACGGCCAGGCTCACCTGTTCAATACCGCGGCTCTGCTCATCGGAGGCCGACGAAATCTCACCCATGATATCGGTTACGCGGGTCACGGCGGCGACAATCTCCTTCATGGTCGCGCCCGCTTCGCTAACCTGCTCAGAACCGGTATTCACCCGGCTGACGGAGTTCTCGATAAGCCCTTTGATCTCTTTCGCCGCCTGTGCACTGCGGCTCGCCAGCGTACGAACTTCGCCTGCGACGACCGCAAAACCACGCCCCTGTTCCCCGGCGCGTGCGGCTTCTACCGCGGCGTTAAGCGCCAGAATATTGGTCTGGAACGCGATGCTGTCAATCACGCCAGTAATGTGGGCAATCTGCTGGGAACTGTCGGCAATTTCGGTCATGGTGCGAACCACGTTATCCACGACGTGGCCACCACGTGCTGCGGTTTCAGAGGCATTCTTCGCCAGTAACGTAGCCTGACGGGCGTTATCGGAGTTCTGTTTAACCGTCGCGGTCAGCTCTTCCATGCTGGCGGCCGTCTCTTCGAGCGAGGCGGCCTGCTCTTCGGTGCGAGCGGAAAGATCGTTGCTGCCTGCGGCAATTTCACCTGCGCCGGTGTAGATGGAGTCGGTACTGCCGCGCACGGCGCTGACGGTAGTCACCAGAGATTGTTGCATCTCATGCAGGCCTGCGGCCAGTTGACCCATTTCATTGCGGCCAGAGAGCGCGATATTCTGCGTCAGGTCGCCCCCCGCAATGGCGCGAATATGGTTCATAATGGTGTTGAGTGGTTTTAACAGCAGGTGTTGTAACCCCTGCCAGATGACCACCAGCACGGCGATAACGGCCAGGAAAATGACTGCCAGCGTCCACTGCATTTGCGTAAAGCTGCTTTGGTTCTCTTCGGTTGCCGCTTTCAGCAGCGTGTTGTTTTCGGCGCGCCAGCGGTTGTAGACTGCTTCCATATCATCCTGAGCCTGCTGAGCATCCAGATCGCCATAGGCCTGGTAGTTGTCGGCGCGAAGATACTGAATCGACAAACGCATGACCTCATGCATCTGATTCCAGGATTTTTGCATCTCGTCAGTTAACGCCGCATTCTGGCCGTTAACCTGCGGCAGTTTCTGCCACGCTTTGTTATAGGTTTCTGCTTTAGCCAGCGAGTCACTTGCGGTATCAAGCAGTTTGTTGATCGCGGCAAGGGAAGCCGGATCGCGCTGGTTTTTCAGGTAGCGGATCGCCACGCGGGTCACGGTGACGCGCGTTTTTACCAGCGTGTTTACGCTGTCGCTCAGATTTTCCTGCTGGGCATTGAGCACGCCGGAGTTCTGGAAGTTATGGCGATCGTTGCTGACGGCGGAGTAGAACAACCCTCCCGTGACAACTTGCAGCAGACAGAATATGGTGAGGGCAAAGATAATACCGGTAATCACGTGCAGATTTTTCAGCATAGCGGTCGTCCGTTAGAGAAGAGGCAGAGGTACACCAATACTATCGTCGTATAGAATTTAAACTTTAATTTAACTCGCGCTTAACGAAGGGCTCCGGTCAGGAACCTGTTGTAAATCCGGATCATTTTTATGAGGAAGGTCAACATGAGCAGCATTGATAAAAGCGGGACGTACGCGCTCGGTACGCGGACGGTTAAACGACTGGGGTACGGCGCGATGCAGCTTGCCGGACCGGGCGTATTTGGCCCTCCGAAAGATAAAAATGCCGCGCTGGAGGTGTTACGCGAAGCCGTGGCGGCGGGGGTGAATCATATCGATACCAGCGATTTTTATGGTCCCCATGTGACCAATCAGCTGATCCGCGAGGCGCTTCATCCGTACCGGGACGATCTCACTATCGTCACCAAGATCGGGGCCCGCCGCAACGATAAAGGCGCCTGGCTGCCGGCCTTTTCCGCGCAGGAGCTGACTCAGGCGGTGCATGATAACCTGCGTAATCTGCAGGTGGATGTACTGGATGTGGTGAATCTGCGGATCATGTTTAGCGCTCACGGCCCGGCAGAAGGATCGATTGCTGAACCGCTTTCCACCCTCGCAGAGTTACAGCAGCAAGGGCTGGTACGCCACATTGGTCTGAGCAATGTCACGGCCACTCAGGTTGCGGAAGCGCAGAAGATGGTGCCTGTTGTCTGCGTGCAGAACATGTACAACATAGTGAACCGCGGCGACGATGCGCTGGTGGATTTACTGGCGCAGCAGGGGATTGCCTATGTGCCGTTTTTCCCATTGGGCGGCTTTACGCCACTGCAATCCAGCGATCTGCAGGCCGTCGCGGATTCCCTTGGCGCAACCGCGATGCAGGTTGCGCTGGCATGGCTGCTGCAACGTTCCCCGAATATTCTGCTGATCCCCGGCACCTCTTCCGTGGCGCATTTGCGGCAAAATCTCGCAGCAGGAGAACTGCAACTGCCGCCTGACGCTCTGGAAACGCTGAATACGCTGGTAGGCCGATCGTTGAACTAAATCCGTTCAAACTTCAATACGTTCGGCTTCACCGCCGGAAAGCATCTTGATCCTGGCCCATAATCCGTAATACTGTATTTATATACAGTATTGCGGCAGGAAAGCATTTATGGGCACTCTCTTTTCTTATCACTCTAATCAAGTCATTGAATTACCTCTCTTTCTGGAGCGCGTCGCCTGCGGCTTCCCCAGCCCGGCGCAGGATTATGTGGAGGATCGTCTCGATCTTAACCGGCTGGCGGTCAGGCACCCCAGTGCGACCTACTTTATAAAAGTGAGTGGTGACTCGATGATTGGGGCTGGGATCGGCGACGGCGATCTGCTGGTGGTCGATCGTTCGTTAAATGCCGAACATGGGGATATCGTCGTGGCGTCGGTTGCCGGTGAGTTTACGGTGAAAGAGCTACAGACCCGTCCGGTTTTGAGGTTGCTGCCGCATAATGCCCGCTATCAGCCGATTACCTTCCAGTCAGAAGAGGAGCTACAAATCTTCGGCGTTGTCACTCACACCCTCAAAACGTATAAACATGTTCGCACTGGTTGATGTGAATAGCTTTTATGCCTCCTGCGAGAGGGTGTTTCGCCCCGATCTGGAGGGCAAACCCATCGTGGTGGTCTCGAACAACGACGGCTGCATTATTTCGCTGTCGCGGGAGGCCAAACAGTTCGGCATAAAAATGGGTGAGCCCTACTTTAAATTCAAGGAGAAGGGTTATCCGGCGCGGGTGTATGTTTTTAGCTCGAACTATGCGCTGTATGCCGATCTCAGCAGCCGGGTGATGCAAACGCTGACCGATCTTGCTCCGGCAATTGAGATCTACTCGATTGATGAAGCCTTCGTGAACGTGTCGGGCGTCAGCCGCTGCATGTCGCTGGAGGCTTTTGGCCATCAGATGCGCAACCAGGTCGCTAAAAATACGGGGTTGACCGTTGGGGTCGGTATTGCCCCGACCAAAACGCTGGCGAAGCTGGCCAACTATGCGGCGAAGCGGTGGTCTGCCACCGGCGGCGTGGTCGATCTATCGGATCGCGAACGGCAGCGTAAGCTGCTGGCGAAGGTGCCGGTAGAGGAAGTGTGGGGTGTCGGGCGACGCATCACGAAAAAACTCAACGCCATGGGGATTACCACGGCGCTGGAGCTGGCGGAAGCGTCCTCCTGGGTCATTCGCAAACATTTTAACGTGGTAATGGAACGCACGGCGCGCGAGCTTCGCGGTGAGCCTTGTCTTGATCTGGAAGAGTTTACCCCGACGAAGCAGCAAATTATCTGTAGTCGTTCGTTTGGACACCGTATTACGCAATACGAAGAGATGCACCAGGCCATTTGTGCCTACGCGGAGCGTGCCGCCGAAAAACTGCGCGGCGAGCATCAGTATTGCCGCTTTATCAGCGTGTTTGTGCGCACCAGCCCGCATGCCGACAACGAAATTTATTACGGCAACCAGGCCTCAGTCACCCTGATGACACCCACTAATGACACGCGCGATATCATCCGTGCTGCCACGGAGGCGCTGGGGCGTATATGGCTTGACGGGTATCGCTATATGAAAGCGGGGGTGATGCTGGCGGATTTTTTCAGCAGCGGCGTCGCCCAGCTGAATTTGTTTGATGATAACCGCCTGTGTGCCAATAGCGCAGCGCTGATGGAGATAATCGACAGTGTAAACCATTCCGGCAAAGGGAAGATATGGTTTGCCGGGCAGGGGATTGAGAAATCCTGGGCGATGAAGCGTGAGATGCTGTCACCGGCGTATACGACGCGGTACGCAGATTTGCCGGTGGCAAGGTAGGATATTGTCATAAACGATCGCCGCGTTATACTCACGGCGTTAATAAGAATGTATGACGGGGCAGGGATATGTACGAGAGCCTAAAATGATATCAGTCGCGCTGCCCCTCATTGCGCTTTTCATCCTGTTAAGATTTGTTGTCAGACGTATTCGCCAGGCAAAGCGCCTTATTTCAGATCATAACGGGATGAAAAAGATATCTGCTAACCCCTCAATTTTTGGCGGGAATGCAGGTAAAACATGGTTTTATGATGACCAGTTTTTATATGAAGTTAAAAACAACGCCACCCGTAAGATTGCGCTGGCTACTATCATTAAAATCGGGCCGGGGAATATCGAGATAAATAACCGACGGGTCTGGATTGTTATTTACCGTGACGGTGCTAATGAAAAGCAGGTGCAGTTTTATAACAATCTCACCCTCTGGAATCATAACTTCACGGCTTTTCTGGCCGCGATAAAAAGAGCCAATCCTGACGCTGTCGTTAAAGAGCGCGCAATCCTCAATTTGTGAAAAAGGACCGCAGACCGTCACGGCCGCGCATCCGCCAGTTCATAACACAGCGCCCCAATCCGCTCCACGGCATTCAGCAGGCGGGGCGTCGGTTCGTTTGCGCAGTTTAGCCGCAAAAAGTGAGACAGCTCTGCGGCAGGGGAAAACAGCGGGCCGGGGCTGACGCCAATACCCAGCGCCAGCGCGCGACGATGTACCTCCAGCGCGTTGACCTGCAAAGGAAGTTCTACCCACAGCAAGTAACCCGCGGCGGGCGCGTTAACACGCGTGCCGGGAGGAAAACTTGCCTCGACTCGCGCCACGACGGCGTCTATTCCCTCCGCAACGCGACGCTTGAGCCGCCGCAGATGGCGATCGTAATCGCCGCTCGCCAGGACTTCGCTGGTTGCGGCTTCCAGCAGCGGAGCGCCTGCCCAGTCTCCGGCCATGCGGGCCTGTAAAACCTGCGGAAAGTAGCGTCCGGCGGCAACCCAGCCGATTCGCCAGCCGGGCGCAAGCGTTTTAGACAGGGAGCTGCAATAAATGACATTTCCACTCTGGTCGAACGCTTTACAGGCTGGGGGACGTTGTCCCTCGCCGACAAGATCGCCGTAAACATCATCTTCAATGAGAGGAATATCTGCCGCGTCAAGCAGGGCAACGAGTTCCTGCTTACGCGTGACGGGCATACTGGCGCCCAAAGGGTTTTGCACCGTAGGGGAGGCCAGAACGGCGGCCGGGCGGTGGCACCGAATGGCGTCCGCCAGCGGTTCCAGCAGCAGGCCCTCAACAGGATCGGTGGGGATCGATAAGGCCTTCAGACCCAAATCCTCCAGCAGCAGGAGCGTACCAAAGTAGGCTGGCTGCTCAATCGCCACCACATCACCGGGCTGGCAAACGGCTCGTAGCGCAAGGCGCAACGCCTGCGTTGCACCTGCGGTGATAATAAGGTCATCCGCGCTGAAACGGGCTCCCCACTGTGCAGAACGCGCGGCAATCTTGCTTCGCAAATCACGCCTTCCCGGCGGCAGGCTATAGCTCTGACCGTGCGCATCCAGACGTCGGCCCGCGGAGTGCAGCGCCCGCTGTAGCGTCTCGCCCGGCAGCCACGCAGGATCGGGCAGGGCTGCACCCAGAGGCACCAGACGGGCTTCTGAACTGCTGAACAGCGACCGGGCCATGGCCGACAGGGTGACGGGAACCGGGCCTAGCGGAGAACGAGAAGGCTCCACAGGCTGCGGAAGGCTGGTCTGGTGGATGTAATAACCTGAACGCGGACGTGCAACAATCAGCCCCTCGGCCTCAAGGCAGCGCAGCGCTTCCAGCGCCGTCGGAAGGCTAACATGCTCGCGTTCGGCCAGTTTACGCGCGGAGATTATCTTGTCACCAGCTCGCAACGCGCCGGACGTAATCGTAAGACGCAGCATATCCGCAATACGGCGATAGTGAGGCGAGGACGGGGATGGGGCAGACATGGTATCTGTTCAGGCTAATTTTCGATAAAACTGACTATACAGCCAATAATGCACGCCATCTATAGTGTCCGACATGTTCAGGACAAGGAGGCATTATGCACAGCGATAATTTTGATATTTCCACGTATTTCAAACGCATAAACTACACTGGCCCCGCGGCTGCCGATACGGGTACCCTGCATGCGCTTATGCGTCATCAGCTTTTTGCAATCCCGTTTGAAAATCTGGATGTACAGGCGGGGAAAATTGTCTCGCTGGCACCTGACGATATTGCCGATAAGCTGTTAACACAGGGGCGCGGCGGCTACTGCTATGAGGTGAACGGGGTGTTTGCCATGGCGCTGGAGGCGTTAGGTATTCCTTACCGTTTTGTGGCGGCACGCCCGATGTTCTATCCCGTACGGCGGCCAAAAACCCATATGGCGTTAATTGCTGAGTTGGAGAGCCGACAGTGGCTTTGCGACCTCGGGTTTGGCAGCTATGGCATTCGTGCGCCAATGGCTCTGGACACGCTTGATGTTGATATTGCACAGGATTTTGACACGTTCCGGCTTAGCCGCAGCGCTGAGGGCGAATATCTGCTTCAGGCGAAGGTGGCGGGAGAATGGGCCCGTCAGTACGGCTTTGATCTCACGCCACAGGAGTGGATTGATTTCGTTCCGGCCAACTACCTTAACTCCACGCACCCGGATGCCATTTTTGTGCAGAAGCGTGTGGTGGTGCAGCATCGACCGGAAAGACGCGAGATTTTACTGGGGAATATGCTGAAAATCATTACGGCGAAGGGCACGGAAACCCGGCAGCTGGCGGAGGACGACATCCCCCGTATTCTGAAAGAGCGTTTTGCGTTGATCGCGGCATAAAGCAGAAGGGGGCCTGTGCCCCCTGAGCCTCCCGCACCGCGGTTGAAGCATTACTTCTTCTTGTTCATCATCGCTTTTAAATCGGCAAACGGGTTAAACGTGGCGACGCCCACGTCTTTTTGCGCGTCTTCCCCGGCGACCACGGTGGTACCGTACTGATCCGCTTCGGTGTATTTCGAATGTTCGTGATCGTGGCAAAACAGGCACAACAGCTCCCAGTTACTGCCATCTTCCGGGTTGTTGGTATGGTCGTGATCGATATGGTGAACCGTCAGTTCGCGCAGATTGGAATAGACAAACTCGCGCGAGCAGCGTCCGCATACCCAGGGATAGATTTTTAACGCTTTTTCGCGATAGCCACTTTCAAGTCTCGCGTAGTTTTTGGGGATCAGAGCCATTGCTGGTTTTACCTGTGATAAAAATAGTGTGCCAATATATCCCATCAGGCACGGTAAATGTACAGGACCTTCCTCCGCTAGAGCGAGAATGTGCCTTCAAGCGTCATCACGCAATTTCCGCCAACGCGAACCACCGCCTCTCCCGACGAGGCATCGTATCCCGCGAACAGCACGCTTGCTCGTCCCATATCAACGCCCTGACTGACGTTAAGGTTAAGCGTTGTTTTATTGCGGTGCAACGCCAGCAGCGCTGTCGCAGCGGCAGTCGCGCTGCCTGTGGCAGGATCTTCTGTCATGCGGGGAGTAAACATGCGGGCCTGCACATCATGAGGTTCATCAGCATTCGTATCCAGGGTGTAGGCATAGAGGGAAACGGCGCCATCCAGCGGTAAGGTCGCGCGAAAACCCTGTAAATTCGGCACGCATCGACGAAGCGCCTCACGAGAAGCCAGCTCGGCTATCAGAAAGGGCAGACCTACCGACGCGACCACAGGCCTATGTACCTCGGTACGGATATCTTCCGTGTTCAGGGATAAGCAGGCAGCCACGCTTTCCGGGCTGACTTCAGAGCGGCACGAGAGTGCCTCAGGCACCAGGAGTTCTGCGCCAGTGATCGTATCGTTGTCGCGCAACAGACGAACGGGCACCACACCGGCTATTTCCTCGAAGTGTAGCGTATCAGGCAGGCGCTGATGATTCATCGCGGCGTAATGGGCAAGCACGTAAGCCGTTCCAACATTCGGGTGCCCGGCGAAGGGGATCTCGCGCGAGGGCGTAAAGATTCGCACGCGTGCTGTATGGGAAGGATTGTCTGGCGGCAAAACGAACGTGGTTTCGCTGTAGCCAAATTCAACGGCGACCTGCTGCATTTGTGCTTTGTTCATGCCTTGAGCATCGAGTACGACGGCAACAGGGTTACCCAGAAACGGAGTGTCAGTAAAAACATCCGCAACAACATAGCGTCTTTTCATTTTCTGTCCGATGTAAAAGTCCTGATATAGAGATGTAACGTTAAATCAAACCGATAACCAGCCGTTTTTCACCCGACGGACCTGAAAAAAATTCAATCAATTTATTTGAATCATTCCGTTAAAGAAACGCCATTTATTCTCCACAGGTAATGCGTACAGTAGGGAGAACGCAACGCATTATCAGGACACAGGATTATGAAAAAGATCGGCTTTTTATCGTTTGGTCACTGGACGCCTTCTCCGCAGTCCGGCACGCGCTCGGCAGCAGACACCCTGCTGCAGTCCATTGACCTGGCCGTGGCGGCCGAAGAGCTGGGGGCGGACGGCGCCTATTTTCGCGTGCACCACTTTGCTCGTCAGCTGAGCTCTCCGTTCCCTCTGCTGGCCGCAATTGGGGCCAAAACGAAAACCATCGAGATCGGTACCGGCGTGATTGATATGCGCTATGAAAACCCGATGTACATGGCCGAGGATGCCGGTGCGGCGGATCTGATTTCCGGCGGTCGTTTGCAGCTTGGCATCAGCCGGGGCTCCCCGGAGCAGGTCATTGATGGCTGGCGCCATTTCGGCTATGTCCCGCAGGAAGGGGAAAACGAATCAGATATGGCACGCCGTCATACCGAGGTGCTGCTTGAGGTTCTGCGCGGCGAAGGATTTGCAAAGCCGAATCCACAGCCGATGTTTCCGAATCCACCGGGGCTGCTGCGACTGGAACCCTATTCCGAAGGGCTGCGCGAGCGTATCTGGTGGGGCGCCGGTTCGAATGCGACCGCGGTATGGGCCGCTAAGCTCGGCATGAATCTGCAAAGTTCTACGCTGAAAGATGATGAAACCGGCGAGCCGTTCCATATTCAGCAGGCAAAACAGATCCGCGCGTACCGCCAGGCGTGGAAAGAGGCAGGGCATACGCGTGAGCCGCGCGTGTCGGTCAGCCGCAGTATTTTTGCCCTGATGGACGATCGTGACCGGATGTACTTTGGTGCCAGCCGCAACGACAGCGATAGCGTGGGGTATCTTGACGAGAAAACGCGCGCGATCTTCGGACGCAGCTATGCCGCGGAGCCGGACAAGCTTATCGAACAGCTGAAAAAAGACGAGGCGATTGCCGAAGCGGATACGTTACTGTTGACCGTACCGAACCAGCTCGGTGTGGATTACAATGCGCACGTGATTGAGTCCATTCTCAAACATGTCGCACCGGCAATGGGCTGGCGCGAGTAGTCGACGCGCTGGGATAAGCCCGTCGCCGCGCGTGGCGTGAATCTCCATTTGTAACTATCCGGGCGCTTATCGCGAAGACAGGAGGATCTATACATTCCTCCTGTCAGCGCTATTTCTGGCTCATATCGCTCAGCAGCACGGCGATGCTTTGTCCGCCCTCGGTCTGCTCCAGACCAATCTTCACAATGATGGTCAGCGGAACGGAGAGCAGCATACCGACGGGACCGAGCAGCCAGCCCCAGAAAATCAGTGACAAAAAGACGACCAATGTGGATAGCCCCAGCCCGCGTCCCATCATCCGTGGCTCAAGAATATTTCCGAACACCAGGTTAATGGCCAGATATCCGGCCAGCAGAACCAGCGCGTCATAAAGCCCGCTGAAAACCAGCACCTGGAGGATAGGGGGGATCGCTGCCAGCACGGAACCGATGTTGGGAATGTAGTTGAGCGCGAAGGCCAGTAATCCCCAGACGAACGCGAAGCGGACGTCCAGCGCCAGCAGCATCACCCAGACGACACCACCCGTAACCAGGCTAATGGCGGTTTTCAGCACCAGATAGCGTGAGACGCTGTCCAGCGCGCGTTGAATCGCCCCCATGCCCTCAACCGGACGGACCATTATCTGCTGCAGCTTTGCCGGCAGTTGAGGCACCTCCAGCAGCATAAACACCACCGTTAAAAACAGCAGGAAAATGGAGGTCATGGCATTCGAAAGCTGCGCCAGCAGGCTGGTGACGATCGTCATGGCCGCATTGGGGTCGATATATTTAAGGAGTTCCTCAACCGAGACTTCGATACCCGCGCGCTGCAGCCAGGGTTCAAGCTGCAGCAGCGGTATCGCCAGCGACGATCGGTACTTCGGTAACGTGCGCGCCAGTTCATTCAGCGAGGTACCGAGATAGGCAACCAGCAATACCATCGCAACAATAATCACGCTGATGAGCAGGGTAATCGCCAGCACGCGCGGGATGCGTAGCCGCGTCATGCGCCGTACCAGCGGGTTAAGGATCACCGCAATGAACAGCGCCAGAATAAAGGGCACGATGATGTCGGCTGCAAATCGCACGCCCGTCAGTATGATCACCAGCATGCCCAGCATGATGACAATTTTTAACCCGTTCAGGGTAATAATGGGTTTAGCCATGGTGACTCCGAAATACGCTTTTTATTTATAATAAAGGTGAAACGCGTTGCAATAAACTAACCAAAATCAAACGGTGTGGGTAAAGAATTGCAAAGACTTTGAGTAAAATCCTGGCTTATGGTACAAATTTAGCGTGTTTAACTACCGAGGACAATTTTCATCCGCAAAGACGAGAAGCAACAACGCGGATAATTGTAATTTTATGGACAATGTGTTCAGGACGTATTCTTCAAACAACACCGCTGTATTTTTCACCTCCTTCTGCCTGGTTGCTGGTGAGCAACACTGGCGCACCGCCCTATAGTTATCTCTTCTGCCTGAGCTGGCGCTACGCGCTTAGCTGTCTGATTTAATTTCATATTTTTTGGGTTTGCCGCATGCGGCGAGCCACGATGGATTATATTCTCAAGCAGGAGAAAAACATGTTTTACTGGATTTTACTCGCTCTGGCTATTATCGCTGAGATTACCGGCACGCTGTCGATGAAGTGGGCGAGCGTCAGCGATGGCAATACCGGTTTTATTTTAATGCTGGTGATGATTTCACTCTCCTATATTTTCCTCTCATTTGCGGTGAAAAAAATTGCGCTGGGTGTGGCGTATGCGCTGTGGGAAGGGATCGGTATTTTATTGATTACACTCTTCAGCGTCCTGATATTTGACGAAACATTAACAACAATGAAAGTCGCCGGGTTAACGACGCTGGTCGCGGGTATTGTGCTGATTAAATCAGGTACCCGTAAACCGACCAAACAGCAGAAGGAGCAAAACCATGCAACAGTTTGAATGGGTTCATGCGGCCTGGCTGGGTTTCGCCATCGTGCTGGAAATTTTCGCCAACGTTCTGCTGAAATTCTCCGACGGTTTTCGTCGTAAAGTCTATGGCTTGATGTCGATAGCCGCGGTTCTGGGGGCGTTCAGCGCCCTGTCGCAGGCGGTCAAAGGTATCGATCTTTCGGTGGCCTATGCGCTGTGGGGCGGTTTTGGTATCGCCGCCACCCTTGCCGCCGGTTGGGTACTGTTCGGCCAGCGGTTAAATAACAAAGGCTGGATAGGACTGATATTGCTGCTGGCGGGTATGGTCATGATAAAACTCGCCTGATAACCCGTTACCCCTTTTTCTCCCGCAGCCGCGCTGGCTTACTCTTGAGCCAGCGCTTCCAGCTTATCGCGAAAACCGGTGACGGATAGGGCCCGGTTATCGGCTCGCCATCGGTCTTTCGCCGCCGGAGCGGAGCTTTGAACACCAATCAATTGCCAGCCGTTATCGGTTTTCAGCATCAAGGGCGAACCACTGTCACCCGGTAACGTATCGCACTGGTGCGACAGCACGCTGGTTTGTGCCCAGCCCGTTACAACACAGTCGGTATGGGTGTAAAGCGCATCCAGATGATCGACCGGGTAGCCTGACTGCGTGACCTTACGGTCGGCGGCTTTCAGCGCGGCGGTGAGCGCCGCTTTATCTCCGTCGAATAACGGCAGTGGCGTAATGCCTGAAGGCGGGTAGCGCAGAATGATCAGGCCAAAATCCCATGACGCTGCCGCGGGCGGCACTATCCAGCCATCACCATCCGGTTTCAGTCGTTTACCCAGAGAAGGATCAACCCGGCCTTCGATGCCGTGGATTTCATAGCGCCAGACACCTTTTTGCGACACAAACCGTAAGGCTACCGCTTTGTCTGGCTTTCCGTTAGGGGGCGTCAACAGGCAGTGGCCTGCCGTCAGGGCTAATTGCGGGGTGATCAACGTCGCGGTGCACAGATTGCCGCTGGCGGTTTCCAGTTGTCCAATAGCATCCCAGGGGGCCTGTGTTGGGTCGGTGACGCGAGTACGATCGTCATGACCGAAAAAAAGCGTCTTAAGCTCTTTCGCGCTAATGGCGTCATCGCCGCCATCATCCGCCTGTGAAAATCCAGAAAAAAGACCAAACGTTCCCAGCAACAACACAACAGATTTACGCATATCACACTCTGGTGGGGGTAATTATGATTATTAAAAGTGAACCCTATGAAAATACTATAGACGGGACAGCACGAAAGTGGGAGTAAAATCAGCGTGCTACAATCAGGAAAGATAAAAATGGCTTGCGATGAGCGCGCATAAAATAAGCAGGAACAGAATGAGCTCAAACCGATAGCGTCGCAGCATACGCCCTCCGGATAAAAAAACGGCGCAGAACCTTTTCCGGTTCAGCGCCGGTTTACCAACGTGCCCCGAAGGGCACGGTTAAGCTTGTACCTTACGCAGCTGGCTGAGCAGCTGGTTTAGCAGCTTCGTGTTTTACTGCTTTTTTGTGATGCTTTTTAGCGGCCTGGGCTTTCTGCTCTACAGCAGGTTTAGCGG
>NZ_JTLF01000248.1:0-3765 GCF_000798855.1 Enterobacter sp. ZOR0014
AACGCCGGGGAGCCGAAGGGAGCGCCTGAGTAATGAAGGGAGCCAGATTGCTTTTTTGAGTTGTAATAATACACTGGTTATATATACAGCACAACACGCAGGTGACGCGATGAAGAGCGACTATAATCCGGGGCAACGGGAAGGTTTAAATAGTTTCAAGTGGCATGGCGAAGACGTTTTGATTGTTCACCCTGGCGCATATCCGCAATTTATAGAGAACGGCCAGATTGTAATGTTCAGGCGTTATGACGGGTTGGTTTGGTGCGGCCGTGTCTGGGAGTATCCAAAACCTTCCTGGTATGAATTTGAAATTGATAAACCAGTGGACACATGGGAAGCTCTCCAGTGGCTAACCGAGAAGCATCGCATGTGGTTGGCAAATGAGGATGATTTCTCAGGACAGGAAGAATTGCCCTTCTGACGGGAGACTTACCAAAAAAAGCCCCATATTGGGGCATTAAAAATGCCATCATTTCATGCGCCAGCTGCGTTGCCGGCATCGTCTTTTTGATGTCAAAAACGTTCACCGGTCGCAGCTGGCCGTAGTAATTACGCCGTCATTCAGAACGGAATATCATCATCGAAATCCATAGGAGGTTCATTCGAACCCGGTGGTGTTTGTGGCGATGGTTGAGGTGTTGATTGCTGCCCGTTTCCACTGGTTGCCGGTCGTCCACCAAGCATTTGCATAGTACCACCCACGTTCACAACAACTTCCGTTGTGTATTTTTCAATGCCAGCCTGGTCTGTCCATTTCCGAGTACGTAATTGTCCCTCGATATAAACCTGTGACCCTTTACGCAAATACTCTCCGGCAACCTCTGCCAGCTTGCCAAACAGCACTACCCGATGCCACTCCGTTTGCTCTTTCATTTCACCGGAAGTTTTATCACGCCACGTTTCAGACGTTGCCAGGGTGATATTAGCAACTGCGCCACCGTTTGGCATGTAACGAACTTCAGGATCTGCACCCAAATTGCCTACCAGAATTACCTTGTTTACACCGCGAGATGCCATAGTTATTTCCTCTTGTTATTAAACATCAGTGAAACGCTGCCATCAGCCTGCAATTGCAGCGCCGCATCGTACTTTTTGCCGGTCTTGACAGATTTAAAGCCTTTTATTTCGCGAGTTTTACCTTTAGAAAGAAGGTCAGAAATTTGGGTGATCGTAAGAGCCTTACCGAACTGAGTCCCCCACAACACAAACTTGCACGCTTCATTCGTACAGTTACAGGCTTTAGGGTGATACTTCATCTTGGCTTTGCAGCGTGGGCAATTTGCGTCAAAATTCATCGCCGTAAAATCAGGTTGTCCGTTACGATCCGGAACAGCATTTCTGCACTCTGGATAGTTGTTACATCCCCAGAACGCGCCCTTATCGTTTTTACGTCGAACATAGCGCCCACCGCAATCACACGGATAAATAGTGACCTTAAGCCGGGAAAGGTCTACGTTGTCCACTTGAAAAGCGACGAAGGTTTCAAGCTCGTCAAGAAAGCTATCAACAGTCAATTCGCCTGACTCAATCATTTTTTGTTGCTCGTGCCACAAAGCCGTCATGTCAGGAGTAGTCATGATCGGCGGCAACGCCTGGATAAGCGAGATACCCAGCTCAGTTGGCACAATTTGCTTTTTGGATATGCTGTAGAATCCACGCTCAAGTAACAGCTTGAGTATTGCTCCACGCGTGGCCGGGGTGCCGATACCGCCCTGTTCCTGATCGTCTTTTTCGGTATCACGGTCGAGAAGCAGTTGCTTAATCTTTGGATCTTCCACATACCGCGCTACCCGGCGTAAATCCTCCAGAAGTGAAGCCTCTGTATACAGAGGAGGCGGCGTTGTTTTATCACGAACTACGTCAACCTTATGACACTCAGCCGTATCACCTTCTTTCAGTGCTGAAAGTACATCAAACAAGGTGTTATTTTCCTGATCCCCGTCTTTCTCTTTAAGCAAGGCAGACCAACCTGCATTAGTACAGCGGGTAGCCCTGAGTCGGAATGTATATTTATCTATTCCGAACTCAGCCAGCGCTGATTTAAATTCTTTTTCTTCGAGGAATTGCGCAAGGTATTGTTCGACAATCGCTTGATACACCTTCTTCTCATTAACTGTGAGAACGCTGGCATCGATGGTTGTCTGTGTTGGGATTATCCCTGTGTGTGCTGTTGTTTTACTTTCATTAAACGCCCTGCTTTTACGGCTACTGTCTGCTTTGGCAAAAAATGATGCAAGCTCCGGGAATGTGTTAGAAATTGCACGTAGCGTACCGGGGGCATCTGCGAATTGCTCTTCATTCAGATACCGGCAGTCAGAACGGTTGTACGTTATAGCATGGTGCTTTTCGCGCAAAGCCTGAGTGATCGCCAAAGTTTCCTCTGAGCTAATGTCATGCAGACGGCTCATTTTTACCTGAAGATCAAGCAAGGCAAATGGCAACGGTGGTGCTTTTGCTTTTGACTCTACCGAGGCAGCAGTCACGATGGCGTTTTTACCTGTGCAAGCAGAAGCCAGCTCCGTAGCGTAAGCCTCATTATTAATTTTGCCTTTATCGTCAACCGGCGCGTCTTCAGGAATTACCAGCCCTGCAATGATTGGGGTGTCCGGACTGCCTAAATGCGCTCTAACCTGCCAGTACCATGATTCTTTATGATTCTGATTGGCAAGGAAACGACGAACGATCATTCCCAAAATAGGGGTCTGAACTCGACCAACAGAGATAACTTCAGTATGTCCCAAATCACGAGCGGCAACGGTGCAAGCACGCGTTACCGGAATACCATAAATAAAGTCCCCTACGCTACGAGCAAAAGCACGGTTAGACAGGCCTTTAAATTCAGCATTATCACGTAGATTTAATAAAGCCCGGCGAGCTACTTCAGGGTTCAGGTCGTTTATCAGTACACGTTTAACAGGCGCAGTACAGCAGCAATATTGCAGCACTTCATCGACGAGTAATTGCCCTTCTTCATCCGGATCGCCAGCGTGAACAATTTCTTCAGCCTGAGAAATAAGTTTTGCCAAAGTTTCAAACTGTTCGGCAGTACGTTCAATGACAAGGTGCTGAACAGGCCGCAACTTCATGTGAAGAGTATCCTTACTCCATCTTTTATATTCAGGATTGTAATGTTCGGGGGGCGCGATTTTTAGTAAATGACCAACGCAATAAGAAACAACATCATCACCACATACTATGTATCCATCTTTATATTGAGGATTACCTAACGCTTGCGCGATCACCTGAGCAAGATTAGGTTTTTCCGCGATAAACAAACGCTTCATGATTCTTTCCTTTAACTATAACCGTGAATGCGAAAAGAATTTATTCTTTCCGCATGAGGGGTTGGGCAAGTCATTTATGACGCGGCAGTGTTAACCGTTTTTAATACGTCCGAATTTTTTGATCACTTCATCGATAAACTGAGCTGGAGCCATACTTGATGGGCACTCGTCCTGCAACATTCCTTTACGAGCATCAGCTGTATGATTAGGCAAAAAGGAACCTTTCTTTTTCACCTGTTTTTTAAAAAACTTTTTAATCTGCCCCTGACATTCACTACTACTCTCCCCCTTAACCTTCCCCCACATACATAGAGTCATGTTGCAGGGTTCATCTGCCAGTGCTGAGGTTGAAAATAAAGAACAGAGTAAAACAGTGACGCTGCCAATCATGTTTATCTTCATAATAAATTCCTTAACTGTTTAATATAGTGCTCATAAGCCTCTAAACGGCTGTTCCCGCTGGTCACACCCGTTAAGACCC
>NZ_JTLF01000337.1:0-23146 GCF_000798855.1 Enterobacter sp. ZOR0014
AGCCCCGAAAAAGGGCCAGTCAGTTGCTTAACTGACTGGCATTACTTCATTTAGAAGGCGTTTTTAGTGATTACATATGGGCGGCGATTAAGCGCTGGTTATCCTGGTACATCGCGAACAGATAGTTGTTATAGCTCTGTCCCTTCGTCGAATAACCCTTCAGCTTGTGGATCATCGTACTGGCCGTCACTTCCTGATCCGCTTTACGCAACTGAGCACGTGATTTACGGAAGGATGAGTAGGCCGGGTGCGTGTTCAGATTGACCACATAGGCACCCACGGAATCTTTAACTGATTCAAACTGAGAATAGCCTTTCACCTTGCCAGGCGCATTATTACAACGACCTTTCACACACTTCATACCGAAAAGATTGTTGTTATTACGCGCCAGCTTTGAAGTCCCCCAGCCGCTTTCGGCTGCCGCCATGGTCGCAACCATGCTATTCGGGATGATATCGACACGTTCAAGGAGAGCATTCCACGGCACACGACGGGTGTTACCGTTCCAGCTCAGCTTGTAGCGCTTCGTGATATCTTTCAGACGCGCGCGTTCTGAAGGCGACCAGCGGCTATCGTACTGTTTGGAAATCAGCCAGTTACGATCCGCAGTAATCGCGGCATTTTGACTCGTGATGTAAGGCATTACCGTCCGGAGAAACGCTTTTTTCCTTGGTGTCCCGGAAGGGTATTTTCGCAAATCAGGAAGTGAACTACTCTTTGCACTATTGCGAGAATACTCTTGTTTACTGCTAACCTTACTACTTGTCGTCTTTATTACGTGGGCTTTCTTACTCGTTGTATCCGTGTGCGTCTTCGCAAGCACCTCACCTGAAAATGCCATGGTGAGTAACATGAGTATCGCAGCCCCATATCGTCGAATGGGAGTCGATATCATTAGGTCTCCTGGTCGGATGTCATCATCCTAACACCTTATTTTTTTCACAAATTTGAGAGCGGAATCTCAAATCATATCAAAAATAGACTTCAAGAGCACGTATAGAAATAGTCCAAATCCGAAACTATGTCACCTGAAACTTGCTTATAAAAACAGCACTCCTGAAAATTTGTGCGCGATATCGCAGATAACTGCCTAATTTAGCGCGGGATCACTCATCCTCACACGTCCTCCTGGCAGAAAGCGCTGGAGGATGAGTTTTTACCCTCCGCCTGATGGCAAACTGGTTAAAAATGCCGCGACAGGAAAATGGAATGAAACGCACCGCTCTGGCTTTTCTGATGCTACCCGCACTGGCACACGCTGACTGGTCATCACCGGGGTTTAAGAGTTTTAGCGCCGAAGGCACCGGGATTTTCACCAGCCAGGCAAAGCTTGCGAAGGGTACGCGTCCTCTTACGCTGAGTTTTGACAAGACGTGCTGGCAGCCATCAGAGGCGATAAAACTCAATGAGATGCTGTCGCTCAAACCCTGCGATGGCACGCCGCCGCAGTGGCGCCTTTTCCGCGACGGTGAATATCAGATGCGGATTGATACTCGCTCCGGCACGCCCACACTGCTGCTGACAATTCAGAGTGCAGCAGAACAACCGGTGGCAACCGCTATCCGCCAGTGTCCGAAGTGGGATGGTAAACCGCTGACGCTGAACGTTAGCGATACTTTCCCGGAAGGGACAGTAGTGCGTGATTTCTACAGCAAACAGACCGCGACGGTACAGAACGGAAACATTACCCTGCAGCCCGCCGCTGGCAGTAATGGCCTGCTGCTGCTTGAGCGCGCCGAAACGGATAAACCCGCACCGTTTAGCTGGCAGAACGCCACCGTCTATTTTGTCCTGACCGACCGCTATGTGAACGGTGACCCGAGCAACGACAACAGCTATGGCCGCCATAAAGACGGCATGCAGGAGATTGGCACCTTCCACGGTGGCGACCTCAAGGGACTTGCCAGCAAGCTCGATTATTTACAGCAACTGGGGGTGAATGCGCTCTGGATAAGCTCTCCGCTTGAGCAGATCCACGGCTGGGTAGGCGGGGGGACCAAAGGGGATTTCCCTCACTATGCGTATCATGGCTATTACACCCAGGACTGGACAAAGCTTGATGCCAACATGGGTACCGAAGAAGATTTGCGCCATCTTGTCGATGAAGCACACAAGCGTGGTATCCGCATCCTGTTCGATATCGTCATGAACCACACGGGCTACGCGACGCTAGCAGACATGCAGGCGTATCAGTTTGGCGCGCTGTATTTACAGGGTGATGAGCTGAAAAAAACGCTGGGTGAACACTGGACCGACTGGAAGCCAGGTGCAGGCCAAACCTGGCACAGCTTCAATGACTACATTAACTTCAGCGACAAAGCCGCATGGGAAAAATGGTGGGGCAAGAAATGGATCCGTACCGACATCGGTGATTACGACAACCCTGGCTTTGATGATTTGACGATGTCGCTGGCGTTCCTGCCCGACCTGAAAACGGAATCCACCGTCCCTTCCGGGTTACCCAATTTTTATCAGCACAAACCCGATACCCACGCGAAGGCCATCCCGGGATATACCCCGCGCGACTATCTGACTCACTGGCTCAGCCAGTGGGTACGAGACTACGGCATCGACGGTTTTCGGGTCGATACCGCGAAGCACGTCGAGCTTGCGGCCTGGCAGCAGCTAAAAGATCAGACAAGCCAGGCACTGGCGGCCTGGAAAGGGGCGAACCCGGACAAAAAGCTCGACAACGCACCGTTCTGGATGACCGGGGAATCCTGGGGTCACGGGGTGATGCAGAGTGATTATTACCGCCACGGTTTCGATGCGATGATTAACTTTGATTATCAGGAGCAGGCGGCAAAGGCGGTGAACTGCCTGGCCGATATCGACCTGACGTGGCAGCAGATGGCCGAAAAGCTGCAAAGCTTCAACGTTCTGAGCTACCTCTCCTCCCATGACACACGCCTGTTCCGCGAAGGTGGTCAGCGCGCGGCTGAGCTGCTCCTGCTGGCACCGGGCAGCGTACAAATCTATTACGGGGATGAATCCGAACGTCCGTTCGGCCCGACGGGCTCCGACCCGCTTCAGGGCACCCGTTCGGATATGAACTGGCAGGATGTCACGGGCACGCAGGCGTCAACCGTCGCCCACTGGCAAATGCTGGGTCAGTTCCGCGCCCGTCACCCGGCGATCGGCGAAGGCAAGCAAACCACGCTGTCGCTGAAAGAAGGGTATGGCTTTGTGCGCGAGCACAAGGGCGATAAAGTCATGGTGGTATGGGCTGGTAATCAATAATCCCCCCCCTCACCCTAACCCTCTCTCCACAGGGGAGAGGGCCGGGGTTAAGGGAGAAAAAACCGCCAGAACAATTCACTGAATAAATCCTTACCCGCCACATAAAACAACAAATCCGACCACACCACCCGATTTGCACCAACACGGTGCTAGCGTTATGGTTACCCACTTTCAAAATAAGCTCGACAGATCACCTGCTATGACGTTTTCACTTTTCGGCGACAAATTCACCCGCCATTCAGGCATTACTCGCCTGATGGAGGACCTCAACGACGGGCTGCGCACACCGGGCGCAATCATGCTCGGCGGCGGAAACCCGGCTCAAATTCCGGAGATGAATACCTATTTCCAGACGCTGCTCGCTAAGATGCTGGAAAACGGCAAAGCGACCGATGCGCTCTGCAATTACGACGGTCCTCAGGGCAAAACTGAACTGCTGGCGCTCCTCGCTGGAATGCTGCGTGACGAGCTGGGCTGGGATATCGAACCACAGAATATTGCACTAACAAACGGCAGCCAGAGCGCGTTTTTCTACTTGTTTAACCTGTTCGCTGGACGTCGCGCCGACGGCACGACCAAAAAAGTGCTGTTCCCGCTGGCCCCGGAATATATCGGCTATGCCGATTCCGGTCTGGAAGAGGATCTGTTCGTCTCCGCACGCCCTAACATTGAGCTGCTGCCGGAAGGCCAGTTCAAATATCACGTCGATTTTGAACATCTGCATATCGGTGAAGAGACGGGCATGATCTGCGTCTCCCGTCCGACTAACCCGACGGGCAACGTCATTACCGACGACGAGCTGATGAAGCTGGATGCGCTGGCAAATCAGCACGGCATTCCGCTGGTGATCGATAACGCCTACGGCGTGCCGTTCCCGGGCATTATCTTCAGCGAAGCGCGTCCGCTGTGGAACCCGAATATCGTTCTGTGTATGAGCCTCTCTAAGCTGGGCCTGCCGGGTAGCCGCTGCGGCATTATCATCGCCAACGAGAAAATCATCACCGCCATTACCAATATGAACGGCATTATCAGCCTTTCACCGGGCGGCATCGGTCCGGCAATGATGTGTGAAATGATTAAGCGCAACGACCTGCTGCGTCTGTCTAACGAGGTTATCAAGCCGTTTTATTATCAGCGCGTTCAGGAAACCATCGCGACGATTCGCCGCTACCTGCCGGAAGAGCGCTGCCTGATCCACAAACCTGAGGGGGCGATTTTCCTCTGGCTGTGGTTTAAGGACCTGCCGATCACCACCGAACTGCTCTACCAGCGTCTGAAAAAACGCGGTGTGTTGATGGTGCCGGGTGATTACTTCTTCCCGGGTCTGGATAAGCCGTGGCCGCACACGCACCAGTGCATGCGTATGAACTACGTGCCCGATCCGGAAAAAATTGAAGCGGGTGTCAAAATTCTCGCCGAAGAAATCGAAAAAGCCTGGCGCGAAGACGGTCAGTGACGCGTTACGCCAGATGATGCTGCACAGCGGGCATAATCTGGCGACCCCGAGGCAGGTCAACCAGAATTAATATGCTCTTTACAGTACCGCCGTTTCCAGACGGCGGGCGTTAGACCGGTGTGCTTAGAAAAAATCTGTCGAAAATAGCCCACATCATTAAAACCGCAGCGTGTCGCTACTTCGGTTAATGATGCGGCCTCGTTGAGCAGTAATTTTTCTGCCGCCCGGACACGCTGGCGATGAATGGCCTCCGTCAGGGTTAAATGAAATGTCCGGCGAAATACTCGCCCGAGATAATCCGCATTGCAGTGCAGTTCTTTTGCCAGTAGCGACGTTGAAAGCGGTAAATGAAACTGTGTGCGAATAAGCTGTTTCGCCTTCCACGCCATGGCCGCACCGGCTTCATTGGCGCTGTCTTCATATCCGGAAGGACGGGAAATTTGCTGTAAGATCAGCAGTAAAATGATTTCAAGCGCCATGGTTCGCTGTAATTTCTCCTGCTCGCTTAAGAACTGGCGGAAAAGAGAAATGACAGACTGGGCGTCCCTCACGCGACAATGCTGTTCTATCGCCAGATTGGGTTGTGAAGGGGGATAATGTTCAATCTCAAAATGCAGCCAGTAAAATTTAAGATCGACAGGGAATTCGCCTACGCCCACGTGTCGCCTGTCAGGCCAAAGCAGTAACGTCTCCCCTGCACGCACCTCAAACACCGTATTTTCTTCCTGGATCGTTAATGTCCCTTTTTCGACAAAAATAATCTCCCACGATGTTAATTTCCGCGCAGGATGGCGCCCCACACCCCGGGAAATAAATAGCCCGCCATTTTGGACCTTAATCGGAAGCGCTATGGATAATTCGAGCATGGATATTCACCATTCCGCTTTTATTGCCATCAATATTCAATTTACGCATTGATTATTAACTACTATCTGAATAACTGTCCGATCGGAATCACATTTTCTTCATCAGGTCGGAATCGTCACCTTTTTATACTTTTCCCTTCCCTTGTTGGCCTTGCCGTTCAATGCAGAATAAATGGGTACCTTGCATAAATACGATAATAAATTCGTTCATCGAGGAGTTACTTCATGACTTCCACACCGATTACTGAATCAGACGTGACACAAGGGGCGGCAGATGACCGGCTGTCCGTCCGTGAAAAAATTGGCTATGGCCTGGGTGATGCGGGCGGGACGGTAATTACCTGCCTGATCATGAATTTCCTGACCTTTTTCTATACCGATGTCTTTGGCCTCACTCCCGCGCTCGTGGGCACGCTATTTATTGCTCTTCGTGTGTTTGATGCCATCTCCGATCCGGTGATGGGCGTGATTGCTGACCGCACGCAGAGCCGCTGGGGACGTTTTCGTCCCTGGCAGCTATGGGTGGCGCTCCCCATCGGGGTTATTGGCGTGCTGACGTTCACCGTACCGGAAGCCAGCATGGGGGTGAAAATCGCCTGGGCGTTTGGTACCTATTTGCTGTTGTCCGTTGGTTATACCGCCATTAACGTGCCCTACTGCGCGCTGATTAACACCATGACTACCCGACACAACGAGGTGATCGCCTGCCAGTCATGGCGCTTTGTGCTGTGCGGCGTGGCGGGATTTCTGGTCTCTGTGGGATTGCCATGGCTGGTCGCGGAGCTCGGTCAGGGCGATGCCGCAAAGGGTTATCAGCTTGGCGTCGGCGTCCTGTGTGCTATCGCCGTGGTGATGTTTCTCTGCTGCTTCTTCTGGGTTCGCGAGCGCGTTCCGCTGGCGCTGATGGGTAAATTCACCTTACGCGAGCACCTTGCGGGCCTGCGTAAAAACGATCAACTGCTCCTGATGCTGGTGATGTCGTTTCTGCTGATCAACGTTTTCAACATTCGCGGCGGCGGATACATGTACTTCATCACCTACGTCCTGCAGGGCAGCACGGCCTATACCTCGCTGTTTTTCACGATGGTGACTTTTGCGGCCATTCTGGGTGCGGTGATCGTCAATCCGCTGTCGCGCCGTATTGATACCGTCAAACTCTACTACTACACCAACCTGGTGCTCGCTGCGCTTGCGGTGGGCATGTGGTTTCTGCCGGGAGGCCCGGCGCACCAGACGCTCTGGCTGGTGATTATTTTAAGCAACGGCGTGATCCTCGGTTTTACCCTGCCACTGCACTTCTCGCTGATGGCTTTTGCCGATGACTACGGTGAATGGAAAAACGGCGTGCGCTCATCGGGCATGAACTTCGCCTTCAACCTGTTTTTCATCAAGCTCGCATGGGCATCCAGCGCCGGGATCATCAGCCTGGTGTTTATCACCGTAGCCTATCAGCCGGGCATGGGTAACCAGACGCCAGCCTCGTTACAGGGCATCACCGCCATGGAGACACTGCTGCCTGCCCTTTTCCATCTGCTGCTGGCGGTCACTATCCGCTGGTGCAGGCTTAACAATCCACTGATGTCGCGCATTGCCACCGATCTGCGCCAGCGTCATGTCCCTTCCTGAGGAGAATACGATGTCCGTAATGGAACCCGATCTGCACCAACTGAAAATCAATGACCCGTTTCTCGGGCAGTATCAACGACTGGTCCGTGATGTGGTGATCCCCTACCAGTGGGATGCGCTGAACGATCGCGTGGCAGAGGCTGAACCCAGCCACGCCATTACCAACTTCCGCATTGCCGCGGGTCTGGAAGAGGGTGAATTCTACGGGATGGTGTTTCAGGACAGCGACGTGGCGAAATGGCTGGAGGCCGTGGCGTGGTCGCTATGCCAGAAACCGGATGCTGAACTGGAAAAAACCGCCGACGAGGTCATTGAACTGATTGCCGCAGCACAGTGTGAAGATGGCTATCTCAATACGTACTTTACGGTTAAGGCCCCCGAGGCGCGCTGGACCAATCTGGCCGAATGCCACGAGCTGTACTGCGCCGGGCATATGATTGAGGCTGGCGTGGCCTGGTTTCAGGGAACCGGTAAACGCAACCTGCTGGATGTGGTGTGCAGGCTGGCAGACCATATCGACAGCGTGTTTGGTCCTGGCGAAACGCAGCTGCACGGTTATCCTGGCCACCCGGAAATCGAGCTGGCGCTGATGCGGCTGTACGACGTCACGGAGGAACCACGCTACCTCAATCTGGTGAAATACTTTATTGAGGAACGCGGCACCCAGCCTCACTTCTACGATATCGAGTACGAGAAGCGTGGCAAAACGTCATACTGGAATACCTATGGACCTGCGTGGATGGTCAAGGACAAAGCCTACAGCCAGGCACATCAACCTCTTGCTGAACAACAAACGGCCATCGGCCATGCGGTACGCTTTGTCTACCTGATGGCGGGCATGGCGCATCTGGCGCGCCTGAGCGGCGACGAAGGTAAACGCCAGGACTGCCTGCGGCTGTGGAATAACATGGCGCAGCGCCAGCTGTACATTACCGGCGGGATTGGCTCGCAAAGTAGCGGCGAGGCATTCAGCAGCGATTACGATCTGCCCAACGATACGGTGTACGCGGAAAGCTGCGCCTCCATTGGCCTGATGATGTTTGCCCGCCGGATGCTCGAGATGGAGGCAGACAGCCACTACGCCGACGTGATGGAGCGCGCGTTATACAACACGGTACTCGGCGGCATGGCGCTGGACGGAAAACACTTCTTCTATGTGAACCCGCTGGAGGTACATCCGAAAACGCTGGCGTTCAACCATATCTACGATCACGTGAAGCCCGTCCGCCAGCGATGGTTCGGCTGCGCCTGCTGTCCGCCGAATATCGCCCGCGTGTTGACCTCACTGGGACATTACATTTATACCGTTCGCCCGGATGCCCTGTTGATCAACCTGTATGTGGGGAACGATGTCGCCATACAGATTGATGAAAACACACTCCGGCTACGTATTAGCGGTAACTATCCGTGGCAGGATCAGGTGACCATCGAAATAACCTCGCCTGTTCCGGTGACTCACACGCTGGCCCTGCGGCTGCCGGACTGGTGCGCCGAACCGGCTGTTTCGCTGAATGGTGAACGCGTCACCGGGGAGGTCGTTCGTGGATATCTTTACCTCAACCGTTGCTGGCATGAGGGCGACACGCTGACTCTGACACTCCCTATGCCGGTTCGCCGCGTGTACGGTAACCCGCAGGTGCGCCAGCAGGCAGGTAAAGTTGCGCTTCAGCGCGGGCCCCTGGTTTACTGTCTGGAAGAAGCTGATAACGGCGCAAATCTGCATAACCTCTCTTTGCCTGAAAACAGTGCGTTCCGGGTATTTGAAGGCAAAGGCATTTTCGCGCACAAAATGTTGATACAGGCGGAGGGGCGCGGTTATCACGTGAAGGATACGGATGCGCTGTGGCAGTACGATCGCTCGCCGGTACAGCGTCAGCCCCAGACGCTGACCTTTATTCCCTGGTTCAGTTGGGCAAACCGGGGAGAAGGGGAGATGCGGATATGGGTGGATGAAGGCTGAATATTTGCGGTCTGTTGCCCTCCCCCCGGACTGTACACACCCACGGGGAGAGGGAGTAAACCGGCTTTAACGTATCAGAAGCGCCAGGTCAGCCCGGTCATCAGCACGAAGCTGTCGTCGCGGTCGATCATCGGGCTATTCTTCACGTCGTCAGGCAACACGGTGTAGACCGCGCTGGCGTTAAGGTACAGCTTCTGGGTTAACTGATATTTAGCCGCCAGGCCAACGTATGGCGTCCAGCTGTCACCGGCGGTGTATTGCTTCAGACCTGAGCGGCGAGACTCGTTGCCGGATACGCCGTAGTAGTAGTCGTTATAGCTTTCGTCGGTATAAAAAACACCCACAGATGGCGTCAGGGTCAGACGTTCCATCCTGATGGGTCGAAAGTAGGAGACTTCTCCAATCATGCCGCCGCTTTCATCCGTGGCATCGCCAGAGACCGCCACTTTCAAAGAACCCCAGCTTTCATGGTGATAGTACGCGCCACCGAGGAAAGCGGACGCCTTACGCTCATCAAGCTGTTTCATCTGATGGTCGTCATTGTCATCGGGATCAAAATGCAGCGGCATCCATGATGCGGTCAGGCTGAGTTCATTTTTTGCGTCTTTCCACAGGATCCAGCCGCCCGTGGTCTGGCGCACATAAAAACGATCGCTTTCGTAACTGATTAACGGCACCGCAGTGGTATTTTCGTTATACCCCTTATAAGGAGACTCATTAAATACAGCCCCCGCCCCTATTGAAAAGTCACCGGCCATTGCAGACGTGGCTGCAAATAACGTGGCAGCGATAAGTAAATTGTATTTAATAGTCATCAAAGTAATCCATTTAAACGCCAAACAAGCGGGGCGAATAATAATGGTTACAAATTTGCCAATGCAACGCTGCGGTTTATATAATATTATATATATAATGATATAGATGGGTGCGCATGATGAGTAAATTACAACTAAAACCACGCGAATTAAAAATAATCTCCGTCATCGCCGCCACTCACAGCATTGGTGATGCTGCTGCCCTGTTGGGTATGGCGCAGGCTAACGTCAGTAAATATCTCTCTGATTTTGAAGCGCGGGTTGGACTAAAGGTTTTTGAGCGCACGACCCGTCAGCTTGCACTTACCCAGTTTGGTGAAGCGTTACTTCCCTATATTGACGCTTCGCTGGACAAAAACGATCAGCTCGTGAATTTCATTGCCGATTATAAGCATGAAAAGCGGGGCAAAGTGACCCTTTACGCGCCCACGGGAATTGTCACCTACCTCGCGCGCCATGTCATCCATCAGATAAAAGACATCGGCGACATTCGTATCTCCCTGAAAACGTACAACCTGGACCGCAATGAATTTTCAGAAGGCGTTTCCTTCCCGGATGACTGCGATATTTTAATTACCTATGCACAACCAAAAGATGGAAGTCTGGTCGCCAGCGTATTAACAAAATATTCCGTTACGGCATTCGCCACTCAGGAATATTTAAATAATCATCCGTTAGCCGGACCTGACGATTTAATTAATCACTCATGTATTCTGATCGATTCCATGCTGGTCGACGATGCAAATATCTGGCGTTTTCGTACCCATGGTAGTGATAACGTGCAAGATTACAGGGTGACCGGAAATTATATTTGCGACAACACGCAGACGGCGCTGGAGCTGGCAAGAAATAACCTTGGCATCGTATTCGCACCTAAAGAGAGCCTGAAAAAAGAATTAGCGCAAGGCATGCTGGTTCCCTGCTTCCCGCATCAGGAAGAGTGGTGGCTCGATCTGACCGCGATATTCCGCAAACGTGAATACCAGCCCTGGCGTGTGCAGTACGTCCTTGATGGCGTCCTCAATTGCCTGCGCCAGCAAATTGCTCAGGCCGCCCAGGGACGGCCTGAGCAGGGCGACTAGAACAGGCCCAGCGGCTTATCGGAGTAGCTGACCAGCAAACATTTCGTCTGCTGGTAATGCTCCAGCATCATCTTGTGGGTTTCACGCCCGATGCCGGATTGCTTATAACCCCCAAATGCGGCGTGTGCCGGATAGGCGTGATAGCAGTTGGTCCAGACGCGCCCGGCCTGAATGCCCCGGCCCATTTTATAGGCCAGATTTCCGTTGCGGCTCCAGACGCCCGCCCCCAGGCCATACGGCGTGTCGTTGGCAATCTCCAGTGCCTCCTCCATCGTTTTGAAGGTGGTCACCGCCAGCACCGGTCCGAAAATCTCCTCCTGGAAGACGCGCATGTTGTTCTTGCCAAACAGGATCGTCGGCTCAAGGTAATACCCGTCCTGCAGATCGCCACCAAGTACCTTACGGCGGCCGCCGGTCAGGATATCTGCGCCCTCTTTCTTGCCGATATCAATGTAGTTGAGGATGGTCTCCAGCTGTCCATGTGAGACCTGCGCCCCCATCTGCGTGACGTTATCAAGCGGGTTCCCGCTGCGGATAGATTCGACGCGGCGAATGGCGCGCTCCATGAAACGTTCATAGATAGACTCCTGCACCAGCGCGCGACTCGGGCAGGTACAGACTTCACCCTGGTTAAACGCAAACAGCGCAAACCCTTCCAGGGCTTTATCGAAGAAGGCATCCTCTTCTTCCATCACGTCTGCAAAGAAGATGTTCGGGGATTTTCCCCCGAGCTCAAGCGTCACCGGAATGATGTTCTGCGTGGCGTACTGCATGATCTGCTGGCCCACTTCCGTCGACCCGGTAAACGCCACTTTGGCGATACGTTTAGACGTAGCCAGATACTCCCCTATCTCGCCACCCGCACCGTTCACCACGTTAATCACGCCCGGCGGCAGGAGATCGCCAACGATTTCCATCAGCAACAGAACCGAAAGCGGGGTCAGTCGCGCCGGTTTGAGCACAATGCAGTTGCCTGCTGCCAGCGCGGGCGCCATTTTCCAGCTCGCCATCAGCAGCGGGAAGTTCCACGGAATAATTTGCCCTACCACGCCCAGCGGTTCGTGGAAGTGATACGCCACGGTGTCGCTGTCGACCTCGCTGATTCCGCCCTCCTGAGCGCGAATACAGGAGGCAAAATAGCGGAAGTGGTCAATGGCCAGCGGCACGTCTGCCGCCATCGTTTCCCGGATCGGCTTGCCGTTATCCCAGGTTTCTGCCGTCGCCAGCAGTTCCAGATTCTGCTCCATCCGGTCAGCGATTTTGAACAGAATGGCCGCCCGATCCTGAACGGAGGTATGCCCCCATTTGTCTTTCGCGTTGTGCGCCGCATCCAGCGCCAGATCGATATCGCGCTTGCCGGAGCTGGCTATTTCACACAGCGGCTGGCCGGTAACGGGGGTCAGGTTGGAATAGTATTCGCCGTCGACGGGGGCCACCCAGTCGCCGCCAATAAAGTTGTCATAACGAGGCTTTAGCTTGAGGGGAAAACCATACTCGCCAGGCTGGATACGCGAAGAGGGAGGATTGTTTGTCATGACCGTCTCCTTGCTGTTGGTGTACAACAAGGGTAGTCCCGGCTGGCGATTTTCTCGCCAACCGGTAACGGTGTTTACGACGGGGGTCACGGAGTTTCAGGAAATAATAACGAATCTCGCAGAACATGGTCGTTACCGCGGCGACGCGTAAACCCAATACGATTGAAATATTCCAGGATCTGAATCGCCAGCTTGCGCCCTACGTTCAGCCGATCGCGAAAATCGGCTGCACAGGTAGAGCCGCGCGCCTGATCCAGCTCGCGGATCAGGTTAGCAAACGCCACAATGCGATCGTTACGGTAATAACGATCTTTCACGATCGCAACTATCAGCCCCTGCTGCGCCGCGTGGCGTAATACCTGACGCATCGCCTGCTCGTCGGTGTTCGTTTCGCGCGCCAGATCGCGAACCCACCACGGCTCATCACCAAACAGCGAAGCCACTTTCTCCCAGATAACCTCCTGCTCTGCGGTGAATCCGGCTTTGTGATCCGGCAGGTGCAGCCAGCCGTGGTGGCTTTTAATCACCCCGCTTTCGCGCATGTTTTCAATCAGCAGCAGCACCAGCGCATCGTCTTCCATCGGCAGCGCCATGCGGCGCAGACGCTCACGCCCCGGACCAGGCTCATCCTGATGCTGTTCATGATACGTCGCGAGAGTGGTGAGTATTTTGCGCTGCCAGCGTGCGGCAACCGGGGCATTCAACAGGCTATTACCGGCCTGAATAAAGCCCGGCTGCCGGGTCAGCGGGTCTAATCCTTCCCTGCTCAGCTGGCGTGCCCAGGCAAAATCACCCAGGTTCACTGCACCGCGATCGAGATGCACCCGCAGCGCGGCGTTATCATCAGGGGCCTGTGCCAGCGCGGCCAGCCATTGCAGATATTCCGGTTTACGCTTGCCGCGTCGCGGCGAGTTAAGCGCCACCACCCGTGCCCCGGCCAGCGTTTCCCGCGCGGAGATATCCCGCAGAACCAGACGGTCGTTGTCTGCAAGCCAGAGCGGTGAATCGAAAACCAGTTCAGCAAGATCGTTTTCCAGCAGCGACACGCGTCCGGTGATATGGCTGGCCGCGTGGTGAATATGCAGCGGCTGCCACTGAGTCAGCGGCACATTCGTCTGCAGAGAGACAATCACGCGTTCAGACGGCTCTGGCGGAGCATCGGCCAGCAGCCAGTCGCCGCGGTTAAGCTGCTCTTTTTCCGCATCTCCGGCAATATTCAGCGCGATCCGCTGCCCGGCATGCGCCTGCTCTGCGGGCTGGTTCTGTGCATGTAAGCCGCGCACGCGCATCGGTTTGTTAACGCCCGTCAGCCACAGGCTATCGCCCACCTTCACTTCACCGCTCAACGCGGTACCGGTGACCACCAGGCCCGCCCCTTTTACGGTAAATGCCCGATCAATCGCCAGACGGAAGCGATGATGACTTACGCGGTCACGTGACGTCAGTTGCTGCAAATGGTGACGAAGTTCGTCGATGCCGCGGCCTTCGGTGGCCACGGTGACAAAAATCGGCGCATCGGCAAAGCCATACTCCCGTAAGGTGGCCTGCACCCCTTCGCGCACCTCGCCGACGCGCGCGTCATCCACGCGGTCAGCTTTCGTCAGCGCTACGGTCAGCTGCGGGTTGCCGGTCAGCTGGAGGATTGCCAGATGCTCGCGGGTTTGCGCCATCACGCCGTCATCGCAGGCCACGACCAGCAGGGCATGATCGATACCCCCCACCCCCGCCAGCATGTTAGACAGAAACTTCTCGTGCCCAGGTACATCAATAAAACCCAGCACGCGGCCGTCTGGCTGGGGCCAGTAGGCATAGCCCAGGTCGATAGTCATGCCGCGCTTTTTCTCTTCCGGCAGACGATCGGCGTTTATGCCAGTAATCGCCTGCAGCAACGTCGTTTTTCCGTGGTCGACATGACCGGCGGTGGCAATAATCATTTCAACAACATCTCCAGAAATCGCTCTTCATCATCAAGGCAGCGCAGATCCAGCCACATTCGTCCATCGTAAATCCGCCCGATAACCGGCACAGGCATGGCGCGCCAGCGTAACGACAGGGCCTCCAGGTAGCTGCCGCGCCCGTCACGCGGGGTAAACGTGAGCGCTTCGCTCGGCAGTCTGTCCACCGGCAGCGAACCGCTGCCAATCTGCGACTGGCAGGGCTCAATCCGAACGTCAAAATCAGGGTAGTGCGGGGCGATGCGCGGCAGCAATAACTCGGCCTGCGCACGAATCGAGGCGGCATCACGGGTTAAGAGACGCAGCACAGGCAGGCGGTCGGCCAGCTTCTCCGGATGGAGATAGAGCCGCAGCGTCGCATCCAGCGCGGCAAGGGTCATTTTATCGGCTCGCAGGGCGCGCTTGAGCGGATGCTGCTGCAGCCGGGCAATCAGCTCGCGTTTGCCGACGATAATTCCGGCCTGCGGCCCGCCCAGCAGTTTGTCGCCGGAAAAACTCACCAGGCTGACGCCCGCCGCAATCATCTCTTGCGGCATCGGTTCTTTTGGCAAGCCGTACTGGCTCAGGTCCACCAGCGAACCGCTGCCGAGATCGGCAATCACCGGGATATTCAGTTCGCGCCCAATCTCCGCCAGCTCGGCCTCATCAACCGTTTTGGTGAAGCCTTCAATCTGATAATTGCTGGTGTGAACCTTCATCAGCAGGGCGGTATTTTCATTCACCGCTGCGCGATAATCTTTCGCATGGGTACGGTTGGTGGTACCGACCTCATGCAGCGTGCAGCCCGCCTGGCGCATCACGTCCGGAATGCGAAACGCCCCGCCAATTTCCACCAGCTCGCCGCGGGATACCACCACCTCTTTGCCACTGGCGGTGGCCGCCAGCATTAGCAGCACCGCTGCGGCGTTGTTATTCACAATGCAGGCATCTTCTGCACCGGTCAGCTGGCACAGCAGATCCGCCAGGGCACGATCGCGATGCCCGCGTCCTGCGCCGTCCAGATCGTACTCCAGCGTCACCGGCGTTCGCATGGCCTGCCCGACCGCAGCTACGGCCTCTTCCGCCTGCTGCGCGCGGCCCAGGTTGGTGTGCAGCACGGTACCGGTAAGGTTGATCACCGGGCGTAATGCGCTTTGCGCGTTCTTGTCCAGCCGATGTTCCACTTCCAGCTCCCACGCGCTACACCAGTCGGGCAAGCTATTTTCTGCCTGAATGGCGCATCGGGCTTCGTCCTGAAGCAGGCGTAACATCTCAACCGTCGCGGTATGGCCGAAACGCTCCACAACAGCATGAATGCGAGGTTCGCGAAGAAGACGATCGGTAGCGGGGATCTGGCTGTAGAGCGAATGATGAGTAGTCATGAAAGCGCCTGGCGAGTAAATATCTTCCCCCCTCCCGACGGGAGAGGGAGTTAACATGTGGAGAGATTGTACCGCCTCCTGCAGCGAAGTGTTATAACCCGCGTCAAGCCTTTGGCGGTTCGGTACGGGCAAAGCTCTCGCGGCTAAAGAGCGTTTCAGCCAGCTTCACCAGCAACGGTCGGTCAACGCACCAGCCGGGGGACACGCGGCGGAAATTGAGATACCCGATGGCGCAGGCAATGGCGATGGTGGCCAGGTTCAGGCTGTCGGTGTGAATTTTTCCCTCCCGGATGAGCTGTTCGCACATATCCAGACTGCGGTTGATTTTTTCCCGCTGGCGCAGCAGTTCGTTTTCTGACTGCTGTGCGGCAGGCCTTGCCTGCTCACGCACGGAAGTCAGCGCCGCATCCATAATGCCGTCGGCCAGGGCTTCAATCTGCTTCACCGCCAGCGCCGCTTTTGGGTCAGCCGGCAGCATGGCCGGGGCCACGCCCAACAGCTCGATATACTCCGCAATAATCGGGGAGTCGAACCAGTATTCACCCTCGTCCGTCACCAGCGCCGGAACTTTTCCCAGCGGGTTGTACTGCGCGACGCCGTTTTCAGCGTTGTAGGGCTGTTCATTGACGAATTCGAATGTCATCCCTTTCTCCAGCAGGAGAATCGAGATTTTTCGCACGAAGGGACTGGTGTAGCTACCGATGAGTTTCATTGCCTGATCCTTGATGCCGGAAAAAGGTCAGTATGGATCACGGGATGAAAAAAGGGCAGGTATGGATGTCGCATTCCTGCCCTGGCGGGATTAATGATCGAGGTAGAGGTAGTGCATCCAGCTGGTCATGCGCAGCAACACTTTACGCATTACCGAGACGTGGGCGAAATGGTCTGAATAGACCGCCACCTGGGCATAGATACCGTCTGGTAGCGCATCGACGTCGGCGTTAGGCTCCAGTTCAATCAGCGCCTGTACGCCATCCGTGCCCGGTGTGACGGTCAATGCCTGCAACGCCCCCTGCGCCTGGTACGACCCTCCCGGCACCACCGGCAGGACGCTGGTGAGTTTCCCGGTAAATACCTGGCCCGGCAGCGCATTAAACACCACTTCCGCTTCATCACCCGGCTTAAGACGCAGCAGCGAGTTCTGGCGGAACTGCGCCACAATCTGACGTTTCTGTTCCGGAATAAAGACCATGACCGGACGCAGAGGTAACGCGGCGGCATAGGTCCCCGGACGGATCAGCACCTGGGTGATATAGCCGTTGCTCGGCGCGCGCACCACGGTCTGATCGAGATTGTATTTCGCTTCGGCAAGCTGGGCGCGTAATGAAGCAATCTGCGACTGTTCACCGTTCACCATGCTGTCTAACTGACTTTGAATCTGCGTCTGTTCAGCCACAGAACCTTTCACCAGCGCATCCTGCGCCAGATAGTTCTGCCGCGCGTTGTCGATATCGCTTTCAGAAAACGGGTTCACCTTCGCCCGGCTGCCTTTCAGGTAACGCTGATAATCTTTATACAGGCGGTCACGCTCTGCCGAGACGCGCGTGGTATTAGCGACGGCTTCTGCAAGCTGCGCTTTCAGGCTATCGATATTGTGGGTTGCGGTGACCAGATCGGCCTTGAGTCTGTCGACCCGCGCCTGGTAGCGGCCCGGATCAAGTTTAAATAACACTTCGCCTTTTTTAATGAGCTGGTTGTTTTTATCAGTCACTTCGGTGACCACGCCCGTCACCTGCGGTGTAATCGGAATGGAAATAACCGCTTTTTGCGCCGTAAAGGTATACGGATGGTTATAGTTCATTAACAGAATCAGTCCGGCAACAATAAATACCCCACCCAACGTTGCGGTGGCGAGCGTCCACTGATTTACCGGAATGCGGAATATTTTAAAGATCGCCCAGGCAAATGCCACATAGGTCAAAATAATCAACAGATCCATGATTAGCGCTCCAGCGTGTTCTGATCGGCAGTGGGCTGTACCGCCGCCAGCTTTTGTTCTAATTCGGCTACGCGTTTGGACAGCGCATCCATGCCTGGCACCTCATCTGGCTTTGTAATGTGGTTCTGCATGCCCCAACCGCGATCTTCACGGTAGAGCGTGGCCCAAATCCACAGAAACGGCCAGATGGCATGGAGGGTGAACAGGCTAATCCAGCCTGCCGTATGAATCGCATCGGCATGGGGATGATTACGTTTTTTAGCCATATTATAAGGGATATCATGAATAGCGATAATCCCGTAAAAAAGCACCAGAAATACAAAAATCAATACGCCCAACGCAAAATAGTTGAGAAACATATTTTCCTCACTTAAACAACGTCAACTCATTAAACGAATAAAACAGCACGCAGCCTAATTAATTTATTTTTAAATTTAAAAGGCACACTGGTTATTTCAGAGCCGGGGAGTATCGGTTTTTATAATATCTCCATGCAAGTTTATAAACGTGTCAAAATATAACCTGAATAATAATATACTTAACCTTACATTATGAGCGTAATCCACCTTTTAACTTTTCGCCATACCACACATGAAAAGTGGTTTTTTAGCTTTACGTGTCACTCAAGACTATCCTGACGCCAATTCGCAAAGCAGAGTTTGCCGCCGATCACAGCCAGAGAAATCTGCATAAAAATATTTTGTGAAATCAGTCACAATCCAGAAACAAACCCACAAAACAAAAATGAGATCACAATCACAGAAACGCGTGGTTTTTGCTTTGTTTTTCGCCATCGTATTTTTTTTACCCACTAATTTTGTGATTCGGATCACGTCATTGAATGCCACATCCCCTACATTTACGTGACATATGTCACACAAATTTTCACTGTCTGGACAGTTGAACGATTCAGTGCCAGATTTCACAGCATCAGAACAGGGCCCGGCTACCTCTGCCGCCGCACATTAACGATAAACCTCGGGCCGCAAGCCTAAGCGTAAACATAAGAAGGGGTGTTTTATGTCATCCGATTTCAAGATCAAAGTTCAAAGCTTTGGTCGTTTCCTCAGCAACATGGTGATGCCAAATATCGGCGCGTTTATCGCGTGGGGTATTATCACCGCATTGTTCATTCCGACAGGGTGGTTGCCTAACGAAACGCTGGCGAAACTTGTTGGCCCTATGATTACTTACCTCCTGCCGCTGCTGATCGGTTTCACCGGTGGTCGTCTGGTAGGCGGTGACCGTGGTGGCGTTGTGGGTGCCATCACCACAATGGGTGTTATCGTCGGTGCGGATATGCCGATGTTCCTCGGTGCCATGATTGCCGGTCCTCTGGGCGGCTGGGCGATTAAGAAATTCGACGTCTGGGTAGATGGTAAGATCAAATCCGGCTTCGAAATGCTGGTGAACAACTTCTCTGCGGGCATCATCGGGATGATCCTCGCGATTCTGGCGTTCCTCGGCATTGGTCCTGCGGTTGAAGTGCTGTCCAAAATTCTGGCGGCAGGCGTTAACTTTATGGTGGCGCACGACATGCTGCCGCTGGCGTCTATCTTCGTTGAACCGGCGAAAATTCTGTTCCTTAATAACGCCATCAACCACGGTATCTTCTCGCCGCTGGGTATTCAGCAGTCTCACGATCTCGGCAAGTCCATCTTCTTCCTGATTGAAGCGAACCCAGGTCCGGGTATGGGCGTTCTGCTGGCATACATGTTCTTTGGTCGCGGCAGCGCTAAGCAGTCTGCTGGCGGTGCGGCTATCATCCACTTCCTGGGCGGTATCCACGAAATTTACTTCCCATACGTGCTGATGAACCCACGCCTGATCCTGGCCGTTATCCTCGGCGGTATGACCGGCGTGTTCACCCTGAGCGTGCTGGGCGGCGGTCTGGTCTCTCCTGCTTCTCCAGGCTCTATCCTGGCCGTGCTGGCGATGACCCCGAAAGGTGCCTACTTCGCTAACATCGCGGCTATCTGTGCGGCCATGGCGGTCTCCTTCGTGGTTTCTTCTATCCTGCTGAAAACCAGCAAAGTGAAAGAAGATGACGATATCGAAGCGGCAACCCGCCGTATGCACGACATGAAAGCGGAATCCAAAGGCGCGACCCCGCTGGCGGCTGGCGATGTCTCTAACGACCTGAGCCACGTGCGTAAAATCATCGTTGCTTGTGATGCCGGTATGGGCTCCAGCGCAATGGGTGCCGGCGTGCTGCGTAAGAAAGTACAGGATGCGGGCCTGACCAACATCTCCGTGACCAACAGCGCAATTAACAGTCTGCCGCCGGACGTTGACCTGGTGATCACCCACCGCGATCTGACCGAACGCGCCATGCGTCAGGTACCGCAGGCACAGCACATTTCGTTGACTAACTTCCTCGACAGCGGCCTGTACACCAGCCTGACCGAACGTCTGGTTGCCGCGCAGCGTCATGAAGATAACGAAGTGAAAGTGCGCACCAGCCTGCAGGATAGCTTTGACGAGAGTAATGCCCACCTGTTTAAACTGGGTGCGGAGAACATCTTCCTCGGCCGTACCGCGGCTACTAAAGAAGAAGCGATTCGCTTTGCCGGTGAACAGCTGGTAAAAGGCGGTTACGTTCAGCCTGAATATGTCGATGCGATGCTGGAGCGCGAAAAACTGACCCCAACCTATCTCGGTGAATCCATCGCGGTTCCACACGGTACCGTTGAGGCGAAAGACCGCGTGCTGAAAACCGGTGTGGTGTTCTGTCAGTATCCTGATGGCGTACGCTTCGGTGAAGAAGAAGATGACATCGCCCGCCTGGTGATTGGTATCGCCGCTCGCAACAACGAGCATATCCAGGTGATCACCAGCCTGACCAACGCCCTGGACGATGAGTCCGTTATCGAGCGTCTGGCCAAAACCACCAGCGTTGAAGAAGTTCTGGCACTGCTGAACAAATAACAGCGCCTCTTCCCTCTCCCCCCGGGGAGAGGGCTAGGGTGAGGGGGAGAAAGCTCCTCACCCCAGCCCTCTCGGGTAAAAACATTGATGAAGGTTAACACTATGAAAGCATTACATTTTGGCGCAGGTAACATCGGTCGTGGTTTTATCGGCAAACTGCTGGCAGACGCGGGCATTACGCTGACGTTCGCCGATGTGAATCAGGTGGTTCTGGATGCCCTGAATGCCCGTCATAGCTATCAGGTCCATGTGGTGGGCGAAAACGAGCAGGTCGATACCGTCTCAGGCGTGAACGCGGTCAGCAGCATTGGCGACGACGTAATCGACCTGATTGCCAGCGTTGACCTTATCACCACGGCGGTAGGTCCGGTGGTTCTGGAGCGTATCGCCCCGGCGGTGGCTAAAGGCCTGGCAAAACGTAAAGCGCAGGGCATCGACACCCCGCTGAACATCATCGCTTGTGAAAACATGGTACGCGGCACCACACAGTTGAAAGGCCATGTCATGGCGGCCGTGGCTGACGAGGATAAAGCCTGGGTCGACGCGCACGTTGGGTTTGTGGATTCCGCCGTGGACCGCATCGTTCCGCCGTCAGCATCCGCCACCCACGACCCGCTGGAAGTGACCGTGGAAACCTTCAGCGAGTGGATCGTCGATAAAACTCAGTTTAAAGGTGCGCTGCCGACCATTCCGGGAATGGAATTAACCGATAACCTGATGGCATTTGTCGAACGCAAACTCTTCACGCTGAACACCGGGCATGCTATAACCGCGTACCTCGGAAAATTGGCCGGTCATCAGACCATTCGCGATGCGATCCTCGATGAGAAAATCCGCGCGGTGGTAAAAGGGGCCATGGAAGAGAGCGGCGCGGTGCTGATCAAACGCTACGGTTTTGATGCTGATAAACACGCAGCCTACATCCAGAAAATCCTCGGTCGCTTTGAAAACCCGTATCTGAAAGATGATGTTGAGCGCGTGGGACGTCAACCGCTGCGTAAGCTGAGTGCAGGCGACCGTCTGATTAAGCCGCTGCTCGGCACGCTGGAATACGGTCTGCCGCATGCCAACCTGGTGAAAGGGATTGCCGCTGCAATGCACTACCGCAGCGATCAGGACCCGCAGGCGATCGAGCTGGCTCAGCTGATTGATGACAAAGGCGCGCAGGCTGCGCTGGCGCAGATTTCCGGTCTGGACGCCAATAGCGACGTGGTTGTGGAGGCGGTTAACGCATACAACGCAACCAAATGATGCACAGTGTGGCGCAGGTTAGCCTGCGCCCAGATAACAGATTGTCAGATATGCAGGCAATAATGGAACAAACCCAGGCCTTTGAAAATCGTGTGCTTGAGCGTCTGAATGCTGGCAAAACCGTACGAAGCTTCCTGATTGCCGCCGTCGAGCTGTTAACCGAGGCGGTAAATATCCTGGTGCTTCAGGTGTTTCGCAAAGACGACTACGCGGTAAAATATGCTGTAGAACCGTTACTGGACGGAGATGGACCGCTGGGCGATTTATCGGTGCGTCTGAAGCTGATTTACGGTCTTGGCGTGCTGAACCGGCAAGAGTACGAAGATGCAGAGCTGTTAATGGCGCTACGTGAGGAGCTCAATCATGACGGTAACGAATACGCCTTTACCGATGATGAGATCCTGGGGCCCTTCGGCGAGCTGCACTGCGTGGCCGCGCTGCCCCCTGCCCCTCATTTCGACAGCAGCGACCCTGAGCTATACGCGATGCAAAAGCTACGTTATCAGCAGGTTGTCCGCTCCACGATGGTCCTTTCCCTGACTGAGCTGATTTCCCGGATCAGCTTAAAAAAAGCGTTTCAGAAGTAAGCCTGCTCACATTGGTGTATCCTTCCCTGTAAATTCCCCGTTTTCAGAGTTATTTGTCATGAAAGAAGTCGAAAAGAACGAAATTAAACGCCTGAGCGACCGCCTGGATCTGATCCGTCACCAGATGGCGGGTCTGTCACTGGTCGATTCAGCCGAGAAGTACGCCGAGCTGGAGAAAGAGACCGCGAAGCTGGAGGCAGAGATCGAGCGCCTGCGCGAAGTAAAAGGCCAGAAGCTGAGCAACGAAGCGCAGAAGCTGATGAACATGCCACACCGCCGCGCAATCACCAAAAAAGAACAGGCTGACATGGGCAAGCTGAAGAAAAGCGTCCGTGGCCTGGTGGTCGTGCACCCGATGACCGAGCTTGGCCGTGAAATGGGCCTGAAAGAGATGACGGGCTTTTGTAAGACCGCGTTCTGATACTTAATCTAAGTAAAATTTAATACAAGCCAGCCCAATACATTCATCAGAAGAATGTATTGGGTTTTTTATTGTCCAAAACTACAGGATTACTTCCCGTAAATGTAAACAAGCAATAGTAAAA